>JAAENP010000013.1 GCA_024224155.1 bacterium | reverse complement strand
GGCGAGAGAACGCTGGGTGCGACCGAAGCCTGGGAGCAGGCCCTCCAGGCACGCGCGCGCGACTAGTACTAGCACTTGCTGATCGTAGATCCTGCCACCCGCTAGCCGTCCGGCGCGCTACGCTACGTGACCGTACCCATGACCAGAAGCACCAGCGGCCAGGTCCTCGCCAGGTTCCAGGTCTTGGCTGCCGCGGTTCTGTTTTCGACCGGAGGCGCCGCGATCAAGATGGTCGAGTTGGACGGTTGGCAAGTGGCCGGCCTGCGCGCCGGGGTCGCCGCCCTGTTTCTCCTTCTGGCGACTCCGTCGGCCCGGCGCGGTTGGAGCCGGCGAACGGTGCCGGTCGCGCTGGCGTTTGGAGCGACCCTTTTCCTGTTCGTGCAGGCCAACAAGCTGACCACGGCCGCCAACACGATCTTCCTGCAATCGACCTCGCCGCTCTACCTCCTGCTGCTGTCCCCGTGGCTCCTGAAGGAGCATCTGCGTCGCAGGGAAATGGTCATGCTGGCTCTGATCGCGGTCGGGATGGCCATGTTTTTTCTCGGCTCCGAGCCGGCCCAAGCGACGGCGCCGGATCCGGAGCGCGGCAACTGGCTGGCGGCGGCGGCCGGCTTTGCCTGGGCGCTGACGGTGATCGGGCTGCGTTCGCTCAGCCGTGGAGTCTTGAATGCGCGAGGGGACCGGGTTGGCGAGCTCGACGGCAACAGGCCAGGCGGTTCGATGCCCGCGGTGGTCTTGGGCAATGTCCTCGTGTTCGCCGTGTGCTTGCCCAGGATCGAGGGCCTTTCGGGCATCGCCCTGGAGGACGGTTTGGTGGTGAGCTTCTTGGGGGTCGTTCAGATCGGGATCGCCTACATGCTCCTCACCGCGGCCATGCGGCGGGTTCCGGCGATCGAGGCCTCACTCCTGCTCATGGCCGAGCCGGTCCTGAGTCCGGTGTGGGCGTGGTTGATCCACGGCGAGAGCGTCGCCGGGTGGGCCTTGGTCGGTGGCGCCTTGATTCTGGCCGCGACCGCGCTTCCGGGTCTCTACGACGCTCTGCGCGACTCGCCCTCGGATGTGCCGTAGGTCAAGGCCTCCAAGCGACCACTGTGGAGATCACGGCGGCCGTCGAGGTCGTCGCGCACCGCCTGCCTGAATCCCTCGCCGGTGCCCTTCTCGAGCATGCTGTTGCGGTACTCCTCGATGTCCACGAACTCCAAGGCCATCCGAATGGTCTTGAACAGCCGGGGCAGTTTCTGTCCGGGAGATTGCACATGGTGGAGGCCGCCGGAATAGGCAATCAGCATTCGTCCCGACGGAATGGCCTTGAGCACGTCCGCGATTCCGCCGCGCGAGGTCATCGGCTTGCCGTGTTTGTCGAGCCCGTCGGCTCGCTTCATCCGGCCTTCGGGGAAGATGATCACCATTGAGTTCTTCTCCAGCCGATCGATGACGGCCTGCCAGGTGTGATCGGGTTCACGGGTGATCGAGATCATGTGGGGCGCCAGGAGCCGCAGAAAGATGCCGAAGAAAGGACGGGAGATGGTCTTGTCGGCAACCGGAACGTGGCCACGAGTCGCGATCCTCTTCAGAAAATGGTCGGGAAGAGCGCCCGCGAACAGCCATTCGAAGAGACTGGTGTGGTTCATCACGGTGACGATGCGCAGATCGTCCCAGGGTGGATCGGGTTCCCCATTCATCCACTCGAACTCGAACCGATAGAAGATGCGGCTCCAGAGCTTGAGCAGTCTGAGGACCTGCGTGCGCGTGAAGTTCTCCACCATTTACTACTCGGGCCGTCTTGCTGGAGGGCACGGGCCCGGTTTTCGGGCTGCAAGATTCTCTCACAGGGCCGGCCGATCGGCGTCGCCCCTGCGGTAGGATTCTTCCGATGAAATCCGATCTCGACCTTTCAAGGAGAACGCAATGAAAGAGCTACTGCCTAAGCAGGCGCAGGACTACATGGAGCGGGCGCGCCACATCGCTGAGACCGCGGTTTACCCGGTCGCGGCCGACCTCGATCGGTCGGGAGAATACCCCTGGAGCGTTATCGAGGCGCTTCGCGCGGCCGACCTGATGGGCATATGGATCCCCGAAGAGTACGGTGGCAAGGGGGCCGGGGTGCTCGATCTCTGCGTCGTGGTCGAGGAGCTGTCGCGAGCCTGCGGTGGAGTCGGCGTGGGTTACGCGGTCAACGCGCTGGGGAGCTTCCCGATTATCGTCGGCGGTACCGAAGAGCAGAAAAAGAAGTGGCTGCCACCGGTCGCCAGCGGCGAGAAGCTGATTGCGTTCGGACTTTCCGAGAAGGCCTCGGGCTCGGACGCCGGCAGCCTCAGAACGCAGGCGGAGCGCGACGGAGACGAGTACGTCATCAACGGTGAGAAGAAGTGGAACACCAACGGCAACGCGGCCAGCTTTTACACGGTTTACTGCTCGACCCGCCCGGATCGTGGTCATCGCGGCATCTCGGCGATCATGGTCGAGAAGGGCACGCCGGGTTTCGAGATCGGCAAGCGCGAAGAGCTCATGGGCATCCGCTGCGTGCCGGTGCACGAGCTCTACTTCGACAACTGCCGCGTACCTGCCGAGAACCTACTCGGTAACGAAGGCCAGGGGTTCGGCAATGCCATGAAGACTCTGGATCGGGCGCGTCCGGGTGTTGCCGCGCAGGCCGTCGGTCTGGCGCAGGGAGCCCTCGATTGGGCAGTGCGCTACACGTCGGAACGCCAGCAGTTCGGCCAGTCGGTGCTTTCGTTTCAGGCGACCCAATTCAAGGTCGCCGATCTGGCAACCGAGATCGAAGCGGCGCGCCAGATGGTGTGGACCGCGGCTCGCGCCATCGATGCCGGCATCGGTAACGTCACCAAGTTCGCCGCGATGGCCAAGGTATTCGCCACCGACGTGGCGATGAAGGTCACGACCGAGGCCGTTCAGATGTTCGGCGGCTATGGCTACTGTCGAGATTATCCGATCGAGAAGTACATGCGCGACGCCAAGATTACCCAGATCTATGAAGGCGCGAATGAGATTCAGCGCCTGGTGATCGGCCGCGCGCTCACCAAGGAGGCCGGCAGGGCGACCGGCCATCTCGACGTCAAGGTCGAGCACTTCGAAGAGGAGCTCGAACAGGTCCCGGTCGGCGTCTAGCCGACCGAGCCGGTGGGTCGGGGGATCGAGGCCATTCGGCCTCCCGGGTTCGGATGCCTGCAGGAGCGCCGCGTGCGCCCCGGAGCGAACCTCTCTTCGTTCGCGAAGGGGCGGTACCGGCGTGACTCTATCGCTTCGGTCGGCACCCTTCGCTTCGTTCGAGGGCAAACGGAGGTCGACCGCCACAGCGTCGGGGACGGAGCCTCGGCGCTACTCCCATGAGACGTCGGTTTCGACCGGTTCGTCGTAGTCGACGCCGTCGACCTGGAACCCGAAGAGCTGCAGGAACTCGCGCTTGAAGCCGCTCCAGTCGCTGATCTCGTTGAGGTTCTCGGTGTCGACGATCTCCCACAGTTCCTGAACCCGGCGCTGGGTCTCGGGAGACATCTCGCGATCGTCCAGCCGGATCCGTCGATGCGCGTCGAGGGTCGGCGTTCGTCCGGGACCGACATGATCCTCGAACATCCGGATCATCTGATCGCTTGGCAGCTCGTGCGTTCCGGCCTCTTTCATGACCCTGTAAAGCAGGCTTTTGTAGAGCGGAACGGCCGGGATGACCGCCGATGCCTGGGTGACGGCGGCTTTGTTGACGCTGATCCAGCAGTGTCCGCCGACGAGGTCCTCGAGCAGGGAGTCCAGCCGATTCGCGGTCGCCTCTAGATGCTCTTTGGCCCGGCCGATGGTGCCGGTGCGGTAGATGGGATGAGTGACACGAGGTCCGATGTAGGAGTACGCCAGAGCGCGGGCGCCGTCGGCCAGGAGACCCTCCGCGGCCAGCAGCCGAATCCACAGCTCCCAATCCTCTCCGCCCATGACCTTGACCGTCGCTTCGACCTCCTCTTCGGTAGCCGGCTCGAGGCCATGACCGGTGACGGTCTCCGAGCGGAGCTCGATGTGCTTGCCCCCGTGCGGCGTGCCGATCGGTTTGATCACGCTGTTCCAGACGGTGTCTGAATCGGGGTCCTTGCGCCGCGGGCTGGCCAGGCTGTAGATGACGAGGTCGACGAGGCCGAAGCGCTCCCGAAGAATCTCCACGACCTGTGTTCTCATTTCGTGGGCAAAGGCATCACCGTTCAAGGTCTCGACATGACGACCCTGTTCACGGGCCATTCGATGGACTTCCGCGATGTTGTACCAGCCGGCACTCGCGGTCCGAGTCTCCTGGGCTGGGCGCTCGAAGCAGACGCTCAGCGCGCTCGAGCCCCAGCCCCAGATCGCCGTGGCCAGCGAAGCCAGGCCGTATCCGGTGCTCGAGCCGAGGACCAGGACGTTCCCGAGCCCGGTCTTGGGCCCGGCCTGTTGGACCTTGTCGACCAGGCGCCGAACGTTGACCGCACAACCTTCCGGATGGGCGTTGGCGCAGATGAGGCGCCGGACCCTCGGGGTTACGACCTTTCTCGCCATGTTCTTTCGCGCCTCGTCTCGATCACTCCCGCGCTCGGCCTCTCGGTTCGCAGCGCGGGTCGGTGGACTGCACAGGTTCGCGGCATCCTACCGCAGCGGTTGGCGCGAGGTCGCCGGTCCCCGTCGGTTGTTCTCTTACACGGCCGCGGGGGCGTCTCCTATCTCGCGCCCGGCCTTCGTCCGGTTCCCGCGGTCCGAATGGGTGGGTACATTATCTGCATGAGCAACGCACAGATCCAGGTCAAGCTAGGCCGATGCGAGACACAGGGCGGAACCAGTTCAGAACTGTCGATCGACGAGAGGACGCGGTACAAGGTCGACAATGTCGAAGGGCGCCTGGGCACGTTCGACACTGCAAACGTGGTGAATATCAGCCTGGGCGGTCTCGCGATTGAAACCCACAAGTACCTTCAGGTCGGCAAGAGCTACCCGATGAGGTTCAAGCGCCCAACCGGGCTGCTTCGGTTGAGCGCGACCGTTGTGTGGAGCCGGCTCATCAGGACAGTGCCGATCGAGAACAAAGAGTTTCGCCCCATCTACATGGCGGGATTCCGGTTCTCGAGCCTGACGGCAAAGCAAAGAGCAGAGCTCGAAGCATTCATCGTCGACGAAGTCGACCGAACGGCCGCCGGTCGTGCGGAGCCGCGACTTGATGCAAGTGCCTGACCTTCGCAAGCACGGGCGACGACCGGGCGCTTCGTTGGAGGCCCGAGTCGGGAGGGGACTGCCGCCATGACTGAGGCGCGGCGTCGAATCCTGATTCTGGATGATGATCCGGAGACCCTGCGGCTGCTTACGGCCTACTTACGGGCGCCTCACGTAGATCTTGTCGCCTGTTCCGAGATCGAGGCCGCGGAGTGTCTGATGGATCGCCAGAGATTCGATGTTCTGGTTACCGATCTGGAAGTCTCGGACCTGGGCGGACTTGAGGGAATCCGGCTGATCCGTCATGTGGCCTGCAACTTTCCAGGGACCGACGTGATTGTCTTCAGCGGCAAGATCGACGAAAGCGTTCGAACCCTCGGCAGGGCCCTTGGTGTCGTGGAGCTGCTGGAAAAGCCCGAGGGTTTGAACCGGCTCAGGGAGTCGGCAGGCGTTGGCTTGTCCGCCGCAAGCGCACCTCCCCGGAACGGGACCGGAACGATCGGATATGTCGAGACCTTGGACGAGATCCTCAGAAGTCGTTGCATAACGGCGGTCTTGCAGCCGATCATTTCGCTCGAGCCCGCACATTCCTCGGCGACCGCGTTCGGCGTGGAGGGTCTTTCCCGGGGACCCGAGGGATCGCTGCTGAGGAACCCGGAGATTCTCCTCGACTATTCCTCGAGGAAAGAGAGACTGTTTGAGGCCGAATTGCAGTGCATCGAAGCCGTTCTGGTCGAAAGCTGCCAGCTGCCCGGTCTCGGCAGGCTCTTTATCAACACCAGTCCAAGGTCGTTGTCGACACCTGACTTCGTCGGCCGACTCCGCGATCTGGTTCGGCAGCATGGTTATTGCGAGAACGACATCGTCCTGGAGCTGACCGAGCAGCAGTCCATTATCAACCTCCGAGCGTTCGACGCGACGCTCGACTCGCTTCGTGGCTATGGGTTCGGGTTGGCCCTGGACGACTATGGCAGCGGATTCGCCAATCTCCATCTGGTACAGCAGCTGAGCCTGGACTACGTGAAGATCGACGGTTACTTCTGCAACGGCATCGCCAGCGATTCGAGGAAGCAGGCGATCGTTGGGTCGACCGTGGACATGACTCGAAAGCTGGGCATTTCTACGATCATGGAACGGGTGGAAACGGAAGAGGAGCTCAAGGTAGTGCGGCGCCTCGGAGTCGACTACGCCCAGGGCTACTACTTCTCGGCACCCCTGCCAGGTAGCGAGCTGGCGGCGTGGTTTCAGCCTGCTGCTCCGACCGCGAGCACGGTGGCTACTTCCACGGAGTTGCCGGCCGGATCTTCCCGTGGTGGTTTGTCCTACACGCCGTCGGGGCCTTGGCCGATTGTCCAGGGGACGCTGGGATCGCAGTATGAGACCAGGAAGTGATCACGATGTCGATCCTCGAGGCAGCCAGCTACTCCGAGACCAGTCTGAGGTTCTGTTCCGCGGTAAGCGCTGGGCCCGAGACAGCGAGCGTCGCAGCCGCGGATCGCGTCGAGCCGGCCCGACCCACCGGCACGGGCAAGGTGCTCGTCATCGATGATTCACGGGTGGCGCGACGATACCTCGAGACGGTTCTGCTCAAGAGTGGGGTTTGCAGGCTCGTTTTGCTTGCCGAGAGTGGAAGAGAGGGGATGAGTCTTCTCCGGGAGCACGACGTCGACCTCGTGCTCAGCGACGTGAACATGCCCGGCCTCAGCGGATTCGACTTTCTCACGCGAATGAGAGCCGACCGAGCATTCGCCGAGATACCGGTGATCATGCTTACCGGCGAGCAGAGCTTCCAGTCGAAGCTCAGATGCCTGGAATCCGGAGCGTCCGATTATCTTCTGAAGCCGTTCGCCGACGAGGAGTTGGTTGCTCGCGCCAGGATTCATCTCCAACTCAAGGGCCTTCAGGACGAGCTGCGAAGCAAGAACGAGCAGCTCAGTGAGCTGGCGCATCTCGATTCCCTTACGGGAATACCCAACCGCCACTCTTTCTTCGAGAGCCTCGAGCGCGAGCTCGGCCGGGCTCAGCGGCAACGGCAGCCCTTGACGCTGGGCATGATCGACATAGATCACTTCAAAAGGGTCAACGACGAGCGTGGCCATCTCTGCGGCGACCAGGCTCTCGTCCGGACCGCGGAGCTACTGAAGAGTGGCTTGCGCAACTACGATCTCCTGGGCAGATATGGTGGCGAGGAGTTCGCGACCCTATTTGTCGATGCGGGGGCGGAGGTTGCCATGATCATTGCCGAGCGTTGTCGACGCCGGGTGGCCGAAAGTCCCTTCGTTCTCGATGGCCGGAAGCTCAATATCACCGTGAGCATAGGGTTGGCCTTGGCTCTGGAGCCGGAGCCGGGCATGCTGACCGAGCTGATCTCGCGGGCGGATGAAGCTCTGTACATGGCCAAGCACCGGGGCCGCAACCAAGTGGTCCTGGCGCCTCAGGAGATCGCCTGTGTTGGCGGTGGTCGAGAAAGCGGAGACCGATCCCTATGAACCAGCAGCAACCCTCAGTGGAAACCGATGAGGGCCCGCTCGCTTGTGGTGAGCCGGCGACCAGCAACGGGGAGTTTCGAGCTCTCTTCGAGAGCGCGCCCGACGCCATTCTCGTCGAGGATCTGGATGGCAACGTGCTGGACGTCAACCCGGCGGGCTGTCGTTTACATGGCCTGCGCCGGGAAGAGCTGATCGGCCGGAACTTCGTGGATCTGGTTCCTCCGGAAGACAGATCGGAGGCACTCGACAGGTTCGCCGATCTGGCAAACGGGAGAGCGGATCAGGCCGAAGGGACGAGCTACACGAGCGACGGGCGCTCGATACCGGTCAGCTTGAGAGTGAGTCATTTCAGCTACCTCGGCAATCCGGCGCTGTTGTTTCACGTCAGCGACATCACCGGCCAGCGCCAGCTCGAGGAGCGGCTTCGTCAGTCTCAGAGGATGGAGGCGATCGGCCGTCTGGCCGGCGGCGTCGCCCACGACTTCAACAACCTTCTGACGGCGATACTCGGCTACACCGAGCGCGGCATCTCATCCCTTGCGCCCGATCACCCCGCGCAGGCCGGCCTGATCGAGATTCAGAAAGCCGGCGAGCAGGCAGCCGACTTGACTCGCCAGCTCCTCGCTTTCAGTCGTCAACAGGTATTGCAGCCCAAGGTACAAGACCTGAACAAGATCGTCACCGACATGGAAAGCCTGCTTCGCCGGACGATTGGGGAAGACATCGAGATAGTGACCAGGCTCGAGCCGGGACTCGAGCGAGTCAAGGTCGACGGCGGTCAGATCGAGCAGGTTCTGCTGAATCTGGCGGTCAACGCGCGAGATGCCATGGTGGACGGAGGTGAGCTCTTCCTCGAAACCCGAGACGTCATTCTGGACGAGCACTACGCGGCTGCCCACATCCCGGTTCAGCCGGGTGCGTATGTAGCGCTCACGGTCTCGGATTCGGGGTCCGGAATGAATGAGGACGTCCGCGGCCAGATCTTCGAGCCGTTTTTCACCACCAAGTCGCCGGACAAAGGGACCGGGCTCGGGCTCTCGACCGTCTACGGCATCGTCAAGCAGAGCGGAGGCTACATCTGGGTCAACAGCGAGCCGGGGAAGGGGACGTCGATCGATATTTTCCTGCCCCCTGTCGAAGCGGAGATTGAAGAGACTCCGGCAGAGATGGGGATCGACCCCGAGATCGCAAGGGAGAAGACGATCCTGTTGACGGAGGACAATCAAATGGTCCGCCAGCTGTCGGGACAGGTTCTCGAAGAGCTCGGGTATCGAGTCCTGACGGCCGAAGACGCGGAAGAAGCTCTGCGCTTGAATGCGTCTCACAGCGGACGCATCGATCTACTGGTTACGGATCTGGTGCTACCCGGCAAGGACGGCTTGACTCTGACGCGCATGATCCTCGCGGAGAATCCGGGCACGAGAGCGCTGCTCATGACCGGCTATTCGAGCAAGGCTCGGTTCAATCCGGAGCCGCTGCTCGAGGGAACGTCGTTCCTGCAGAAACCATTCACGCCCAAGGACCTCGAGAGAGCCGTCGGACAGGCATTCCAGCAGCCGGAGTAACCCGCCTACCGGGGGAGCTCTGGGTGCCGGAGATGGATCCGTTGGTTGGGCTCCCCAGGCGCTGAGCATCACTTGGTTTGTAGGTCTCGGTCCTACAAGGCGCTTGCCCGGACCTCGCCCGGAGACCAGACTAGTTCCTATAGCAGCGCGCCCGCCTGCCTTCTAGCATTCCCGCATGGTGGAGTGGTGGAGGTCGCCGGCGGCGGCCAGGCGCGAGACCGGGCGAGAGCACCCGAGCCTCGCGAAGAGGCGTCGAGATCCGTGGCACCTCCGGAGACGTTGCCGGGCTTTCGAGAGAAAGGTGTCAGATTTCCGGCCCATGAGGGAATCTGTAGTTAATGAGGACTTGTTTCGTCCGTCCGGGCGAGGGTCCACCCGGCTCTTCTATCTCGGAGCTCGGAGCAGTTAGGCAATGCGCACTTACCTCACCAGAATTCCGTTCCTAGCTGGGAGGATCAGCTCGGAGGCGAGGGAGACTCTGGACGGGCAGGTCCTGCGGGCGCTGGCTCCGGTCTCGGGCGGCTTGGCCATCGCGTTCTCGCTATTCGCCGTCCTCAACTTGTTGGATGACCTGTCGCCCCGGGCGACGACCGCGATCGTCGGCGGGGACCTCGGCTCGGTGGGCTGCTTCCTCTTGCTGTACATCGCGCTGAAGCGCCGGATGATCCCCGCGCGCCGGGCCAACGTCTTGGCCTTGGGTGTCGTCGCCCTCAGCCTTGCCAACATTCTGGTGGTCATTGGGCTCGCACGGGAACCGCTCTATCTCAGCTATTTGGCGATCGTGGCCGTTGCCTGTGGCTCGATTCTGCTGTCCTTGCGATGGCTGCTGGCCGCGCTCGGGCTTGCGGCGGTTTCCTCGGCGCCTCTGGCGTGGAGGATGCTCTCGTCGGAGAGTCTTTTCCACTACGGTGTTCTGCTCGTCGCCGCTTCGGCGCTCGCTGTCATCGTTCTCGTCGCGCGGCGAAGCGATGCACTGGCAACCCACAGGGCCCTGGCCTCGGCCAAGCGGGAGACTGCCAGGCGTCGCGAAACGGAAGCGTCACTGCTCGACAGCGAGCGACGAATGGAGTTCGCGATCGCCGGGTCGCAGGGCGGCTGGTGGGATATCTCGATGGACCCGGACGCCCCGGAAACGCTTCCCGACGCCATCACCCTGGATCCGACGGTCAAAGCGTTCATCGGCTTCGAAGATCACGAGTTTCCCGGTTCTCTGCGGGAGTGGCGCAGTCGGATTCTGCCGGCGGACCTGGAAAGGCACTCGGCCGCGGTAGCCGAGCATCTGGCCGGAAAGACGCCGCTGCTCGAGGTCGAGTACCGCATTCGCCACAGAAAGGGCGGTGTTCGCTGGATCTACAGCAGGGGCCGCATTCAGCGAGACGAGAATGGCAACCCGACGCGCTGGTCGGGCATCGACTGGGACATCACCGATTCCAAGCAGACCGAGGATCGCCTGAATCTGCTCACGCGAGCGGTCGAGCAGAGTCCGAGCCTGGTGATCATCACCGACATCGAAGGCACGATCGAGTACGTGAATCCCAAGTTCACCCGTACCACCGGCTACTCCGCCGAAGAGGCGATCGGCAAGAAGCCAAGCTTCTTGAAGTCGGATCAGACCGCCCCCGATACCCATCGGGAGCTCTGGGAGACCATAGCGGCGGGCCGCGAATGGCAGGGCGAGTTCCGGAACACGAAGAAGGACGGCAGCGCCTTCTGGGTGATCTCCTCCATCTCGCCCATCAAGAGCGCGACCGGCGTCACGCAGCACTACCTGGCGGTGCAGGAAGATGTCACCGAGCGAAAGAAGGTCGAAGCCCGGCTGGCGCAAGCCCAGAACCTGGAGAGCGTGGGACAACTGGTCAGCGGTGTGGCCCACGACTTCAACAATCTTCTCACCGCGGTCATCGGGTTCGCCGAGTTGGGGCTGCGCCAGGCCGCCGAAGGCATGCCACTTCACAGGGAGCTGATGGAGATCAAGAAGGCCGGACTGAGCGCGAGCGATCTGACCCGTCAGCTCCTGGCCTTCAGCCGGCGGCAGATGCTGGAGCCCCGTGTGCTCAATCTGAACGACGTCGTGACCGATGTCGAACAGCTCCTCAAACGCACGATCAACGAAGACATTCACGTCGAACTGACCCTGGACCCCGATCTGGGCGCGACCCGGGTCGACCCCGCTCAGGTGAGCCAGATTCTGGTCAATCTGGCTGTGAATGCGCGTGACGCAATGCCCGAAGGCGGCCGGTTGACGATCGAGACCGCTGAGGTCGAGCTCGACGGGGATCACGCCTTCGGTACCGCGGTTCCCGACCCCGGACCCTATGTCCTACTGGCGGTCTCAGACACCGGCGAGGGCATCGACGAGCAGACGCAAGAGCGCGTCTTCGAGCCCTTCTTCACGACCAAGCCGCGAGGTCAGGGAACCGGCTTGGGCCTATCCACTGTGTATGGTGTGGTCAAGCAGAGTGGTGGTTTCATCTCGCTTTATAGCGAGCCGGGGATTGGAACGTCCTTCAAAGTCTATTTTCCGAGAGTCGAGGCGACGGTCGAGGCTCGTACAGCACAGGCCGCAACCGAGGCTCGAGGCGGAGGTGAGACGATCCTGGTCGTCGAGGACAATGATGGGGTGCGCAAGGTGGCCGCCCGAACCTTGAAGAACCGGGGCTACCGCGTCTTCAGTTGCGCAGAGGCGCAGGAGGCCGTCCGCATCTTCGGCGAACAGGAGATCGACCTCCTGCTTACGGATATCGTGATGCCTGGTACGAACGGTGCCACGCTGGCCCAGGATCTCAAGGGGAAGCGGCCGTCTCTGCAGGTGCTCTTGATGTCGGGCTATACCGAACGCTCGGTTCTGGATGCTCACGAGATGGGTTTCGATACATTCTTTCTCCACAAACCGTTTCGGCTCGATGACCTGCTCACCAAGGTAGGTCGCTGCCTGGACAGCAGGTCGTGAGCGCAGGCGACCCTTCTGTCAGGACGATCCTGATCGTTGATGACGAGCCGGAGAGCCTCGGGGCCCTGGTCGAGTACCTGAGGGCCCCTCATCTTCACATCATGACGTGCTCTGAGATCGAGGCCGCGGAGTGCTTGATGGATCATCACGGCGTGGATGTTCTGGTTACCGATCTCGAGGTCGCCAACCTGGGAGGTTTGAAGGGAATCCGTCTCATCCGGCACGCCGCCGCCTGCGCTCCGGAGTTGGAGGTGGTCGTTTTGAGCGACGGGCTGACTCCCGAGCAGCGCGATCTCGCGATGGCTCTGGGGGTGACGGAGCCGCTCGAGTACCCGAAAGATCGGAATCGCCTTCGGGATCTGATCGCGGACGCCCCCCGCGCGCGGGGCCGTGCCACCGGCAAGGCCGGCGGCGAGGTGACGCATATCGGTTCGCTGGAAGAGGTTCTCGAGAGTCACGGCATCTCCGCCGTGCTTCAACCGATCTTTCATCTCGACTCGGCACTCCCGGTCCCGGAGGGCTATGGCGTGGAAGGCCTGGCGCGCGGACCGGAGGGGTCGGTTCTGCGGGACCCCGAGATCTTCCTGGCCTATGCGTCGAAAAAGGAGAGGCTTCTCGAAACCGAGCTGCAGTGCATTGAAGCCGTGCTCGACGAGGCTCGACATCTGTCACGGGTCGGCAAGCTGTTCATCAACGTACGGCCTCGCTCGCTGTCGACTCCCGGGTTCGCGATGAAACTCGTTGAGCGGGTGCTCGAGCACGGCTTTCGTCCAAGGGACATTGTTCTGGAGTTGACCGAGCAGCAGTCGATTCTCGACCAGCGAGCTTTCGGCGCGATCCTGAACGCCCTTCGAGAAGACGGCTTTGGACTGGCTCTGGACGACTTCGGAAACGGGTTCGCCAATCTGCACCTTGTCCAGCAGTTGCCGCTGGACTACCTCAAGATCGATGGCTTCTTTTGCCGGAACATAGAGAATGATCCGCGAAAGCAATCGCTCGTCCGTTCGATCGTCGAGATGGCGCGAGGCTTGGGGATCGCGACCATTGTGGAGGCTGTGGAGACGGAGAGCGAGCTCGAGGCCGTGGGCTCGTTGGGAGCCTCGTTGGCGCAGGGTACTTACCTTTCCCCTCCGGTGCCCGGCTCGGAGCTGGCGAAGTCGTTCAGTCCGCGGAAGGCTACGGATGGCGGGGAGGATTCCTCGAGCTCCGAGCCGGAGGAATGGCTGCCGGTCAGGGGAGAGCAGGATCGCGTCGATCATGAAATCTCGAACCTGTTGACGGCGATCGCTCTCTACGCGGCGCAGAGCATGAAGAGAGTGGGGACGGACCACGCTCTGTACGAGGACCTGAGGCAGATTCTGTCGGCGAGTGAGGAGGCCATCGCGCTGAAGGAGAGCTGAAGACGACAAGCGATACTCTCTCGGAGTCCGCTAGATGCTTGTTCTCGCCACACAGATTCTCCTTGTCGGACTGGTCGTCCTCGGCTTGTACGCCCTTAAGGGGCGTCTGGGCCTTGCCCTGGTCTTCGTGTTCGTCGCCTCCAATCAGTTCGTTCAAAACCTGTTGGTGACGACGGTCTACGTCGACCTCTTCGACCGCTACCCGGTCTCGCCGGGATCGGCGGTGCTATTCAGCTCGAGCCTGTTCGCGCTGCTGCTGATTTACCTGAAAGAGGACATTGCGACTACCCAGAGGCTGATCTACGGCATCCTGCTGGCCAACCTGACTCTCGCTGCCGTGGCCCTGAGCACGCGCTGGGGCGTGGCCCAGGGCCAACTCGAGGAAATCGGCGCCGTGTCGGACTGGTTCGCGCATTACGAGATAGGTGGCTTCGCTCTGGGAACGGGGCTCCTCGTCGCGGATGCGTTCCTCTTGATCATCCTCTACGAAACGTTTCGCTCGAGATTCCGTTGGATCCCGGAGTGGTTTCGAATCGTGTTTTCACTCTTGATCGTGCTCTGGCTGGACACGGCGGTCTTCGTCGGGTTGGTGTTTCGCGGCGAGCCCGGCATGGTCGACACTCTGTTCGGGAACCTGGCGGGCAAGGGCCTTGCCGGGGTCCTCTACGGGAGCCTGTTATGGGGCTACCTCAAGTTGAGTCGAGAAGATCCAGCTGTTCAGGAGAGCCGGGAAATCAGGGATCCGCTGTCGATTCTCACGTTCGGAGAGCGCTACCAGCTCCTCCGACAAGAGGTCGAGCAGCTCGAGCGGCTGCGCGAGCGTGAGAGACAGCGCGCTGAGATTGCCCTGCGCGGCGCCAGGCTGGGTGCCTGGAACTGGCAGATCCAGACCGGCGAGACCTTCCACGACGACCTCTGGGCGGAGATGCTCGGCTACTCGAGAGAGAGGATAGACGCCCGCATCGAGTCTTGGCAGAACCGGATCCACCCCGAAGATCGAGCTCCGGTGAAGGAGACTCTGAACGCTCATCTCGACGGAGCCACTCCGTTCTATGAAGTCGAGCACCGGCTGCGCACCAGGACCGGTGACTGGAAGTGGATTCTGAGCATGGGCAGGGTCGTGGAGTGGGACGAGGACGGAAGACCGCTTCGGATGACCGGAACCCACATGGACATCCACGAGCGCAAGCTGGC
This sequence comes from bacterium, assembly GCA_024224155.1. Classification (NCBI taxonomy): domain Bacteria; species bacterium. Next base: position 44,330 of record JAAENP010000013.1, on the reverse strand, counting down.
GGAGGAAAGGGCCGCCCGCTTCAGCGTAGTGCTCGAGGGGTCCCTCAACGAGATCTACACGTTCGACGCCGAGACGCTTCGATTCGAGGAGGTAAACCGCGGCGCCAGGGAGAATCTGGGCTACTCGATTGAAGAGCTCCGCCGGCTGACCCCCCTAGATATCAAGCCGGAATTTACCGCCGAGTCTTTCGCGGAGCTGCTCGAGACCCTGCGACGGGGGAGCCAAAAGGTAGTCCACTTCACCACGGTTCACCTGCGCAAGGACGGAACGCGATACCCCGTCGAGGTCCATCTCCAGCTCATGACCGGTGGCGCACCCGTCTTCGTCGCCATCGCTCTCGACATCACCGAGCGTCGGCGAGCGGAGTCCGAGCTCCTGCAGCTGGAAAGGCGATACCGGGAGTTGTTCGAGGGAGCACCGCTGCAATATGTAATCACCGAGAGTCACGACGGCGTTCCCATCGTGACCGAGAGCAACTCCACGTTCCTGGAAACCCTGGGCTATGAGCGGAACGAGGTCGTAGGGCGCCCTTTGAGTGACTTCTACACGCCGGAATCAACCACCGAGTTGTTGGAAGGAGGCGGATATCAGAATGCCTTGGACGGGCAGCCAGTTCACTCTGAGCGGCAGCTGGTGGCCAAGAGCGGCGAGGTGGTCGAAACTCTGCTGCGGGCGCTGCCGGAGACGGACTCGGACGGCAAGGTGACAGGTACGCGCGCGATGTATGTGGACATCACCGATCGCAAGAGAGCGGAGACCAAACTGCGGCACTCGGAGCGACAGTTGCGCAGGCTGGCGGCCCGGCTCGAGGCGATTCGTGAAGAGGAGCGCAAGGAGATGTCGCGGGAGATCCACGACGAGTTGGGGCAGGCGCTGACCAGCCTCAAGATCGATCTGTCCTGGATGGGGCAGAAGCTCGATAGCGCTCCGAGCGACCTCGTCGGACGGGTCGAATCGATGATCTCCACGGTGGATCAGACCATCGAGCAAGTGCGTGACTTGTCGGCGCGGCTCAGACCGGCCGTGCTCGATGACCTGGGTCTCGGTGAGGCCGTCCGCTGGCAGGCTCGGCAGTTCGCCGACCGATCAGGCCTCGAGTGTTCCGTGGATCTGCGGGCTCCGGCGGAAGCCGACCTTGATTGCGAAGCGGAGTGCGCGACGGCGGTTTTCAGGATCCTCCAAGAAGCACTCACCAACGTTCTGCGCCATGCGGAAGCCAGTCGGGTCGAGATCACGCTGGGCCTGGTCCGTTCGCAGTTAGAATTGAGGGTGGAGGACGACGGTAAGGGGATGGGTTCGGACCGGGTGTCGGGTGAAGGCTCCCTCGGGTTACTCGGAATGCGTGAACGTGCGGAACAGCTGGGCGGGTCGGTGGAGACGGGCGCGTCGGGGACCGGTGGCACCATGGTGTTGGCGAGGATTCCCCTATGATCCGCCTTCTCGTCGCCGATGACCATCCGATTGTTCGGGAGGGCTTGAAGCGACTCGTCGAGGAGTGTCGCGACATGGAGGTCGTCGGCGAGGCGGAGTCGGGGGACGAGATCCTGGCAATGGCGCATACCCACGAGGCGGACGTCGTCTTGCTCGACGTGTCGATGCCCGGTCCCGGGGTTCTCGAGACCATCCGGCGGCTCCGGCTCACGAGAGAGCATCTCCGCATCCTGGTGCTGAGCGTGCAGCCGGAGGAGGAATACGCGACGAGGGCGCTACGGGCAGGGGCGAAGGGCTATCTCATGAAGAATCACTCGCCGGAAGAGCTGGTCGGTGCCGTACGCAAGGTCTTTGATGGGGGCACCTACATCAGCTCGGCGCTGGCAGAGAGGCTGGTGTTCGAGCCGGACGCCACGGAGTCCCCGCCTCACGAGAGGCTCTCGAACCGCGAGTTCGAGGTCTTGAGGATGCTGGCGAGCGGTCAGTCGATCAAGGAGATCGGCGCGCGGCTGTCTCTGAGCGCGAAGACGATTAGCGGCTATCGCGCGCGTCTCCTCGAGAAGCTGGACCTCAGGACGACCGCAGACCTGATTCGGTACGGCATCAAGCACGGGCTCGATTCCTAGGCCGGAAGCGATTCACCGGCTCAGACGCTCCTTGTAGGTCTTTCTCCTACAGGGTTGTGCATCAAACCTCGCCCCGAGACGAGAGCTACTCCGGTGTCTTGATCGGCGGTGGTGCCCTACGCTTTCGACATGAAGTTATCGCCTGGCGGGCCGACTGAACCGGGGGGGCTGGGCCTGAGCGTTCCGATGAAGGGTCTGGTCGTGGACGATTCACCGGCCATTCGTCGGAGATTGATCGAGAGGTTGGAGGGAATCGAAGGTGTCCGGGTCGTCGGCGAGGCCGGAGACACCGGGGAAGCGCTCGCGGCGATCAGGAGTGCTCCGCTCGATTTCATGACCCTGGACATTCGAATGCCGGCCGTGGGCGGTTTGACCCTGTTGGGAGCGCTCCAGAAGATGGCGCATGCCCCGCGGGTCGTGGTCATCACGAACAATGCCACTCCCGAGTATCGCCGCCGCTGCATGGAACTGGGTGCGTTCGCGTTTCTGGACAAGTCGAACCAGTTCGACGAGCTGATTCTCATCGTCGAGAAACTGCAGCGAACCACGGCTCACGAAAGACGGAGGGTGTGAGCAAGTCCTCGGAGGAGGGATCTCGCACACCGACCACCGCATCGTGAAAAGAGCCCTGATCCTGGACGACGACCCGGTCGTTCTGAACCTGCTGGTGGAGTTTCTGAGAGGTCCTCGGCTCCATCTCGTGACCTGTTCCGAGATCGAGGCCGCGGAGTGCCTGTTGGACCGGGACCCGTTCGATGTGCTGGTCACGGATCTCGCGGTTTCGAACCTGGGTGGGGCGGAAGGCTTTCGCCTGGTCCGGCACGCACGCGCTCATTTTCCGAACCTCCAGGTGATCGTTTACAGCGGCATGCTGAACGACGAGTTGCGCGACCGGGGGCTGGCTCTGGGAGTGATCGAGCTGCTCGATAAGCCCGCCGGGTTGCTGCGGCTCAAGGAACTGATCGAGATGGGCTCGCCCGACCGCGCTCGAGAGCCCGCCGACAGCGGCGAGGTAACGCGGGTGGCGACCTTGGACGAGGTCCTCGCGAATCACGCGATCTCGGCCGTTCTGCAGCCGATCGTCGCTCTCGCCCCGACGGTCTCGTCACCGGCGCTTCTCGGAGTCGAGGGTCTGGCCCGGGGGCCCGAGGGCTCGGGGCTCGGGAGTCCCGAGCTTCTGCTGGGTTATGCATCAAGAAAAGAGAGACTCTTCGAAGCCGAGCTGCAATGCGTCGAGGCGGTGCTCGGCGAAGCCCGACATCTTCCAGGCATCGGAAAGCTTTTTGTCAACATGAGCCCGCGCGCGCTGTCGGCGCCGGGGTCTGCGACGATCCTCGCCGACCTGGTGAGCCACCACGGCTACCGGTACGACGACATCGTCTTGGAGCTGACCGAAGAGCAGTCCATTCTCAATCTGCCGGCTTTTGACGTGACTCTGAACGATCTGCGTGAGAAGGGCTTCGGGCTGGCACTCGACGACTACGGCAGCGGCTACGCGAATCTCCAGCTCGTGCAGCAGCTGCCACTCGACTATCTCAAGATAGACGGCCTGTTCGCGCGGGATCTTCCAGGTGCCCTCCGGAAACAGGCGATCGTGAGCTCGGCCATCGAGATGGCGCGCGAGCTCGGTATTTCGACAATCATGGAGCACGTGGAAACCGCGGACGAGCTCGAGATCGTCAAGAACCTCGGAGCGGCATTTGCCCAGGGCTACTATTTTTCGGCGCCGAGACCGGCCCGGGAGCTGGCGTCCTCATTCGCGCCTCCGGCGGTGACCGGGGCGATTCTCCGGGACCCGAGCTAACCTGTTGTTGACGGCGCCCGCCCTTCCTGCGCATCCCGCCTTCTCGCTCCGGGTTCTCGCGCATCGTTCTTGCCGCCTTCGACGCGGCGGTCATCGTCCGGGTACGAATTGCAGGGTGGTCCGAGCATCAGATCCGAACAGCAGACCTCGGCGAGTGAGTGCGACATAACGGTTTCCTCCGTGTAGCTCGGTGTTGTTCCGGAGGCTCGTTTCTACAAGCTCTGGCGGAAGGCCGCGATCGCATCTCGCATCTGCTCGCCCTGTCCCGGTGTGAACTGGTTCATGCAGGAGTCGTCGGTGTAATTCATGTAATTGCGCACCGAGTCCATTCCGGGCGCCGAACAGGTGTCGCGCTTGAGAGGACAGCCGAAAGCGGGGGATTGTTCGGCGGGGGTGTCGGCAACCTGGTCTCCGTCCGAGCAGCCGCCCTCAAAGGTGTGGTACAGGCCCAGGTAGTGCCCGACTTCGTGGACGAGGGTGTCGCCCAGATTGAAGGGGGCCGCTGACCCCTTGGGGAAGGTGGAGTACTGCAGGACGACTCCGTGCATGAAACTGTCTTCCGGGAGATCCCAGGGGTGCGAGGAGTAGCCGAGATAGCCGTCGGGCATGCAGGTGTAGATGTTGAGGGTGTTGGCTGGATCAACGGCGTGGCGACTCTTGAAGTCGCGTTCGATGCCCTTGTCGGCGCAGCCTCTGGCGAACTCATCGTCGACGTGGCGGCGGATCGCCTGAAGCTCGAACCGGATGCCATGTGAGGCGTAGGCTCGGTTCAGGACACGGATCTGGCGCTTGATGTGCTTCTTTTTCAGATGCCCCGTGCGGTCCGACGTGCGCACCATGTGCAAGACGAGCGGGATGTTGAGCTCGCCGTAACGGTGCGAGCGCCCCCGGTTGGCGATCAAATCACCGAGCGCGGCATCGATCATGGTGCGCTCGAACTGGCCGACCGAACGCGTGGCGCATTTGACACCCGGTCGCATGGCTCCATCGGCGTCAGCGAAGGCGATGTTCTCTTTGAGGTCTCGGCGATCGGAATCGCGAGGAAACTGCTGGAGGAAACTGGCCGTCTCGCCGGTCTGAGCGAAAGCGGGCACCCAGCCGCAACCGAACAGGATCAGTGTCACGAGGAGGACTGCGCTCGATCTGATGGTGTTGGTCATAGCGTGGTTCCCTTCCGCGTCATGCGATTGGTGTGTTTCACGACGCCTCAAAGGTAACTCCGATGGCGGCGACTCTGAATCGGCGATCTTCTGTGCTCTCTGACAGCAGAATGCGTCTGCCCGGGTAGGCGAACAAAGCACGTCGAGTCGGACGAGCTCGCAGCAGCTGTAGGCCGATTGGTTGATCCGGGGCGGGCTTTTGGCCTACAAGGCGGTGGGTGTTTCGCCGGTGTTCGATGGGTCCCGAAAGGGGCGATGATGAGTCGACAGGAGATCGACCCATGCTGGCACTAGACCCCCTACCCACAGTCACCAGAGCCCGTCCCGAAGAAGGCCATCTCCAGTTCATGCGCCGACGGCTCCGGCACACGAGCTCGGGCTGGACGGCAAAACAGCTCGAGGACACGGAGCTCGTCGCCGAGGCCGACGACAACAAGATGTTCTGGGAGCTGATCGGAATACGGGTCAAGGGGCACCCGGGAGTCATCCTGGGCGCGGTCAAGTTCCGGAGGCAGACCTCGGAGTCCGCCTATGCCCGGCAGTCGCTGCCTTCCTATCTGGCGCTGGAAAGCCCGGCGGGCGACGGTAGTGCTCCCCATCAGCGGGCGCTGGTTTCACTCGAGGTCCCGGACGCGACGGAATCCGTTCCCGAGTTCCTTCGTGAGCTGACCGGCAAGAGCAGCCGGCACCAGGTGCTCGTCGACAAAGCGCTGATCCAGCTGGTGTTTGACTTGAGAACCAAGAACCCGTCGATCGAGAAGCTGAGCCGCCCGGCCGTATCCGTGCGTCACAAGGTGGTTCTTCGCACTCGGTGCGGCCACGTAATCTCCGGAGATCTGCTGGATCTCGACCTGAAGCTGCACCGGGACATGCCTTTTGTGGCCTTGACCATGGGCGTGCAGCACACCATTCACGGGAATATCCCGTTACCGGCGCTGTTCTTTCACCGGCGGTCCATCTCGATGCTGTTGGAGATGAGCGGCGTGGACGAACTGGAAGACAAGCTGGCCTGTGCCCCGTTCAGGCTCGAGAACGCCAACCCGCTACACCTGATCCTCGAGGGCTAGCCCGATCCGGTCAGCAGCGAATGCGCCCCGAGCGCCGGCCCGAGCCGAGAGAGGCGTCAGTCGATGAGGTCGTTGTCGAGCACGTAGCGCATGATCTCGGCGTTGTTCCGGAGCTGCGTCTTCTCGAGGATTCGGGTTCTATAGGTGCTGACCGTCTTGACGCTCAGGTTGAGCTCGTCGGCGATCTCCGAGACCGTCTTGCCGTCCCCGATCATGCGCATGACCTGAAACTCGCGGTCCGAGAGACTCTCGTGCGGCATTTGGGACGAGTCCCTGCCGATGCTCTGAGCCAGCAGCTCCGCCAGGGCTTCGCTGATGTACTTACCACCTCCGTGGATCTTGCGAATTGCGGTGATCAGCTCGTCGCTGGCGTTGATCTTGGTCATGTAGCCGTCGGCGCCAGCTCTCAGACAACGCAGAGCGTACTGGTCTTCCGAATGGGAGGTCAGCATCAAGACTCGCATGCCGGGGTTCCACCGCTTCAGCTCTTCGACGATCTCGAGACTGTCTCGCCCGGGCATGACGACGTCCAGAAGAACGATGTCGGGCTGAAACTCCCTGCTCTTGTCGAGGGCCTCGGGGCCATTCTCGGCCTCGGCCACGACTTCCAGCGAGCTCTCGTCCTCGAGCACTCGCCGAAGCCCGTCTCGAAACATCTTGTGGTCGTCGGCTATAAGGACTTTGATCATCGCTCGGGTCGGCCTGTCGATTGCTGGGTTTTTCGCGATTCTAGCATGCGCGGCGGCACAGATCTGCCCGCGTTCTCGGTGAGACCGAGTACCCCCTCGCCCGGGGCGGACCGGCGCCCGTTCGAGTTGCTCTTGATACGGGTGGAGTCGTCCTTTGTCCTACGTTCGAACCAGGTTTTCCCCGCTGTCGGGATCTGCGGCCGGCGCCGATAATCGAAGGCGGAGGAGAGTACGTGTCACCGGCAAGACCCCGATTGAAAGTAAGCCACCCGCGGGGCACCGGTCCGGCCGGGCTGGAGGACGGCCGTGGTGCTCTTGCGGTTGCGCGCCTCGCTCGATCGGAGAAGCGGCGCTACAAGTCCCCCAGGCTCGAACGCCACGGCGACCTGCGAACCCTCACACTCGGCGGCTCTCCAGGCGTCGGCGACAGCGGCGACATGTTCTCCCAGAATCCTCTCGTCTAGGCGTTCCTCGGGCTAGCTGCGGCGCAGCTTCTCGAACTGCTCGATTCGCTTTTCAAGCAGCTGTTTTTCCATCGCCAGGCCGGCCTGCAGCAAGAGCAGCTCGAAGTCGTCGAGGCTGCCGATCGGGCGGGCGTGACCGGCGTTGTCGCCATAGAGCACCAGCATGGTCTCGCCGTTGAGGAGCAGGGGCAGGGCCGCGGACTCGGTTGGCTGAATCCCGCCCAAGTGGCTCAGCAGGTAGAGGTTCCATTCGAGCCGCTCCATCTTGCCGCGCTGGGTCGTCCGGCCCTCGGCCGCCCGCGAGAGAATCGAAGGCTGGTTCTTGGGTAGCTTGAGACTGCCCCGGCCGGGACCTTCGCCGTCTGCGAAGCCGAAGTGCCCCATGCTCACGAAGTTGCCCTGGCTCAGAATAAACAGCACGCCGCGGGCGAACACGCCCTTGCCGAACTCGATCAGTGCCGAGGTCACTTCGCCCGTGAATTCGGGCGATCTGATCTCTTCCATCAGGGCCCGGAGACCGACGAGCCGCTGAGTGCCGGACTGCGCGTTGAGATCGTCCAGGTCGATTGCCTCTTCTTCGGCGAGCTTCGCCTCGAGCTCCTCCAGGACTTCGCCCGGTGAGACCCCCTGGGCGAGCAAGAGGTCGCCGGTGTCGATGCTGATCTCGCCGTGGTCGATGAGCTCGAAAGGCTCGAACTTGAAGAAGCCCTGTTGCCATTGCAGAAACTCGCTCAGGACCTTTTCCAGTTGCTGGCGCAGCACTTGCTCCAGGTCCTTTGAGGTGACGTGCCCGGCGTCGATCAGGATCGTGCCCAAGCGTTGTTCGGTTGCGTCCGAGTGTTGAATCTCCAGAGCCTCGACCAGCTGATCCTGAGAGATCAAGCCGCCGCAGAGAAGGAGATGCCCGAGCGTCTCGCGGGCGGCCGAGCTCGAGGCATAGACGATCTCGCCCTCGCGAAAGACGATGATGCCCTCGGCGTCGCTGCGTGTCAGGTTGAGCTTGCCGGTCTTGCGATTGGAAGCGACGATCTGCAGTAGATCTGCGAGTTGGAACTGATCGAGACGGCCGACGAAACTCATTGTGTGAGGGCTCTTCGGCGTACTGTGCGCCGTGGAATGGCCTAGTTTAGCTGTTCTGAGTCTTTCGGATGCCTTCGCGCTAGCGAAAGTCGTGGCTGGGTGTCGGGGCGATCTCCGGTAAAGGCCAGAATCGTTCGCCCTGGATCGAAAGCGAGCCGTCCCGGTGCTGAACGGTTCCTTCGACGATCAGTCCCGGACTTCCGATCAGAGTCTTGCGGTGCTTCCGGAGCAAGTCGGGCCGAACGATGGCTTGCACCATCCCGGATTCGTCTTCCAAGGTGATGAAAAGCACGCCCTTTGCGGTCCCCGGGCGCTGGCGGACGATGACCGTCCCTGCGGTTCGGACTCTCTCTCCGTTGCGGACCTTTCCCACCGTCGCCGTCTGCAGGATCCCCTGCCTGCTGAGGCTTTTTCGAATATGGGCCAAGGGATGCACTCCGGTCGTGATGCCGGTAGTGGAGTAGTCCGCGAAGGTCTCTTCGATAGCCGACATCTCCGGCAATGGGCTCGAAGTCGCGCGGCCTTGTTCCCTATCGCCGTCTCGAAACAAAGGCGCGCTGGGTTTGGACTCCCAGGCTACCTGCCATAGGGCCTGCCGCCGCGTGAGCCCCAGAGAAGCCAGGGCACCGGCTTCGGCGAGGTGAGTCAGCTCGTCTTCGCGCAGATCGCATCGGCGGGCCAGGTCGGCGGCGTCCTTGAACGGCCCGGTGGTTCGAGCATTTTCGATACTCTCGCCGGATTGCTTGCGCAGTCCGTGGATGTAACGCAGGCCGAGCCGTATGGCGCCCTCTTCGCAGCGGCATTTCCAGTCCGAGAAGTTGACATCCGCCGGCCTGGCTTCGACCCCGTGCCGCTGGGCGTCCTTGACCAGGGTGGCGGGGTGATAGAAGCCCATCGGCCAGGCGTTGAGCAGCGCCACACAAAAGGCGGCGGGGTGATGGCATCTCAGGTACGCGCTGGCGTACGCGATCAGCGCGAAGCTCGCCGCATGCGATTCCGGGAACCCGTAGAGAGCGAATGATGTGATGGATTTGACGATCGCGTCCTGGGTATCGCCGGTAATACCGCGCTCGGTCATGCCCTGGCGCAGGTTCTGCTCGATCGTGTGCATGCGCTCGGTCGAGCGCTTGAAGCCCATGGCGCGGCGCAGTTCCTCGGCTTCGCCACCGGAGAAGCCGGCCGCTTCCATGGCGATGCGCAAGATCTGTTCTTGAAAGATAGGGACTCCCAGGGTGCGTTTCAAGATCGGCTCGAGGCAAGGGTGGGCGTACTCGACCGGCTGCCGGCCGAGGCGGCGCTCGAAATAGGGATTTACCATGCCGCCGACAATTGGGCCCGGTCGGATGATGGCGACCTGGATCACGAGGTCATAGAACCGCTCGGGCTGGTTGCGCGGTAGCGATGCCATCTGGGCGCGGCTTTCGACCTGAAAGACGCCGACCGTGTCGGCTTCGCGCAGCATCTTGTAGGTGGCCGGATCATCCGCGGGCAGATGGGCGAGGTCGATGTCCTTGTTCTCGTGAGTTTTGATCAGCGGAATAACCTCTTCGAGCGCTTGCAGCATGCCCAGTCCCAGAAGGTCGACCTTGATGATGCCGAGATCGGCGCAATCGTCCTTGTCCCACTGGACGACGACTCGATCTTCCATCGCCGCCGGCTCGAGCGGTACGACTTCGTCGAGACGGCCGGCGGCGATCACCATTCCGCCGGAATGCTGGCCCAGGTGGCGCGGGATATTGTGAATGCGACGCCACATCTCGGCGAAATGGCGAATCCGCGGGCTGTCCGGGTCGAAGCCGGCGGCCTTCAACTCGTCGGCCATCGACTTGGGGTCGCCGCGCACGAGATCGTAGTGCCAGCTGCCCAGCTGCTTGGACAGCTTGTTCTGTTGTTCGAGCGAGAAACCCAGGGCCTTGGCCACTTCCCTGGCGGCCGAGCGATTGCGGTAGGTGATGACATTGGCCGTCATCGCGGCCCCGTGGGGTCCGTAGCGCCGGTAGACGTACTGGATGACCTTCTCGCGTTGATCGCCGGAGGGAAGATCGAGATCGATGTCCGGCCATTCGCCGCGCTCTTCGGAGAGAAATCGCTCGAAGAGCAGCTCCATCTTGACCGGATCGACCGCGGTGATCGAGAGCGCATAGCAGACGGCGCTGTTTGCGGCCGAGCCCCGGCCTTGAGCCAAGATGTTCTCGCGCTTGCAGAACTGAATGATGTCCCAGACGATCAGGAAGTATCCGGCCAGTTCGAGTCTTTCGATCATCGCCAACTCGTGCTCGATCTGTCTTTGCGCGCGCGAGGTGAGCGGTCGGAATCGAGCGCGGGCTTCGTTCCAGGTGATGTGGCGCAGATACGACATTTCGGTTTCACCGGGTGGCAGGGGATAGTCGGGGAAGCGATAACCGAGGTCGGAAAGCGTGAAGTCGAGACTCTCGGCGAGCTCCACGGTCTGGTGCAGGGCTTCGGGTAGATCGGCGAACAACTCGGCCATCTCCGCGGCGCTTTTGAGATGGCGTTCCCGGTTGGCGTCGAGCAACCGTCCGGCCTGGTCGAGCGTGGTGTGGTGCCGAACCGCGGTCAGCACATCGTAGAGCCGGCGATCGTCCGGGCGGGCGTAACGAACCCCGTTGGTGGCCACGATCGGAATACGATGCGCGCGGGCTTGTTCGAGGAGGAAATAGTTTCGTGCTTCCTGGCGGGGCTGCCGGTGGCGCTGGATCTCGATGTGCAAACGTCCGGGGAAGAGCCCTCGGAGGCGTTCCAGAACCTTCCGTGCGCTATCCGGAGCGGGCGACTTGCCGTTTTTGGGGCCGGTTGAAGCCAGGGCGTCGGCAATCAAGCCTTGCGGTCCACCCGCCAGGCAGTGGAGACCGCGGCTATAGCGTTCGATCAGCTCCCAGTTCGCCACGGCCTCGCCCTTGGGGTGGTCGCGCGCCATGGCGGTCGAGAGCCTGCACAGATTGCGGTAACCGGTGCGGCTGGCGACCAGGAGAGTGAGTCGGGCAGCTTCAGCTGCCCGACTCATCCCGAGCGCAGCGAGGGATCTCTCGCCAACCGTTCGGTTTGTGTTTGTCGGTGGCTTGGAGGGATGCCTCGCTACGCTCGGAATGACCTTGGGGGCGTTCGCCGCCAAGGTCACCTCGGCTCCTACCAGGGCCTTGATCCCGGCTTTTTGGGCGGCTTGGTGGAAACGGGGCGCGCCATAGACCCCGTTGCGGTCGACCAGGGCGACGGCGCCGAGCCCGAGCTCGGCCGCGCGCGCGATCAGATCCTCGGGAAGGGAGCCCCCTTCGAGAAAAGAGAACGCCGAGGCCGCGTGCAACTCGAAGTAGGGAAGGCGACCACGATGCGAGCCTTGCGGGGCATAGTAGCGCTCTTTGACCTTTTCCTTGCGAGCTCCGGGAGACGTGCGCAGCCACTCCAGGCCGTAGCCGAAGTCCCGAGCGGGCGGGCCTTTGTCTCGCCGACTCCCGCCATGATGACGAGCCGCCATCGCAACAGGTTAAGCGAAAATAAGGCGTAAATCAAGACTCAGTCGCCTGCGAACCGGGACTCAATCTCCTCGGCCGTTGCCGGGCGGCTGAACAGATACCCCTGCATGAATCCGCACTGCAACTGCTTGAGTGTATTCAGCTGGTTGTCGGTCTCGACGCCCTCGGCGACGACCTCGATCTCGAGATTCTGGGCCATCCTCAGGATGGTCTCGACCATCTCGCCCTTGCCGCCCGACATTCCGAGCTTGCTGATGAAAGAACGGTCGATCTTGAGGATGTCGATCGGCAGGCGATCGAGATAACCGAGAGACGAGTAGCCGGTCCCGAAATCGTCGATGGCGACCGCGACTCCCATCTTGCGCAACGCCTCGATAATCGAGGAGGTGCCCTCGAGATTCTCGATAAAGGTGCTTTCGGTGATTTCGAGCTGGAGCCGGCTTGGCTCGACTCCCGCGCCCTCGACTGCCGCCGTCACGTCACGCACCAATCTGGGATGGTTGAACTGTTTGGGTGAGAGATTGACGCTCACCTTCCACCCCGCGGCCGGGTCCCCTTTGTGCCGCCACCTCGCAAGCTGGTGGCAGGCCTCCGCCAGCACCCAGCGGCCGATGGGTAGGATCAGGCCGGTTTCTTCGGCTGTTTCAATGAAGTCGTGCGGGCGCAGCAGACCGCGCTCGGGGTGATTCCAGCGAATCAGCGCTTCCATGCCGACGATCGTGTCCGTCTGCAGGTCGAGAATGGGCTGGTAATAGACCTCGAACTCTCCGCGCTCGAGCGCGTGCCGGAGGTCGGTTTCCACGCGCAGTTGATCGACCGCCTGGCGGCGCATGTGGCGGTCGAAGACCTGGTATCGACCGGTGCCCTGCGATTTCGCGCGGTACATGGCGGTGTCCGCGTCCCGGAGCAGGTCCTCCGGGTCCTCGTAACCGGTCGAGCTGAACGCGATGCCGATGCTCGCGGTTGTGAAGACCTCTTGCTCGCCGACCAAGAAGGGCTGACCGAGCTCGGCGAGCACGCGCTCGGCGACCTGGCTCGCGCTTCCTTCCTCGGTGACTTCGTCGAGGAGAATGGTGAACTCGTCGCCTCCCATGCGGGCGACGGTGTCGCTCGGTCGCAGAACGGTGCGCAGAACCCGCGCGACGCTTTGCAGGAGCAGATCTCCTGCCGGGTGTCCGAGGCTGTCGTTGACCACCTTGAACCGATCCAGGTCGAGAAACAGGATCGCGCATACCTGGCCCTGCTGGCGGCGCTGCCGCCGCAGTGCGCTCTTCAATCGATCGAGCAGGAGCGCTCGGTTGGGTAGTCCGGTCAGGGGGTCGTGGACCTTGCGATCGGTGACGTCGGTGAGCGAGCCGGCGATCCGGACCGGCACGCCCTGGCCGTCGCGGACGACGACGCCGCGGGCCAGCATCCAGCGATGATCGCCATCGCGATGGAGCATGCGGTGCTCCGTGTGAAACTGCTGAGTGGCCCCTTCGAGATGCTCTCCGAGGTCTCGCTTCAGTCGGTCGATGTCGTCGGGGTGAACTCTGGACCACCACTCCTCGGGCGTTTGCTCGATCTCTTCGGGCGCGTAGCCGAGCATCAACTTCCAGCGATCGGAGAAGTAGATCCGGTCGGTTTGAAGACTCCAATCCCAGATCCCGTCGTTCGCTCCTTGAACGGCGAGGGCGTAGCGTTGCTCGCTTTCCATGAGCTTGGCTTCCGCGCGCTTCTGTTCGGTGATGTTGCGCGCGATCGTCACCAGGCCGATAGGAGCGCCTTGGGCGTTCATGACCACGTCGGAGAGCACTTCGACCGGAAAGGTCGAACCGTCTTTACGCTCGTTGACACTTTCGCGGCGCCAGCTCTTGAGCTGCTTGAGGGTCTCGACATCCATCGGCTTGGTGCGGATCTTCTCGGGCGCGAGAATCGTCGCATCCTCACCGATCAGCTCCTCTTTGGTGTAGCCGTGCATCTCCGCTTCGGCCCGGTTGACGTAGACGATGCGCCGGTTGACGTCGGTGAGCGTGACGCCGACCTGCATCGTATCGAGGGCCTTTTCCAGGCGTAGCAGCTGTTGGTGCACCAATTCCTTGGCCATGGAAGTTCACGCTAGCAACGCACCGGACGTGTTCGTATTGATTTGGTCACAGAGGCTCTTAGCCAGGCTAATCGTAGATGCCGTCGGCGAACCATTCTCCAGTGAGCTGATCTCGGAAGATCCGGTAGATGCCGCCGTTGTCGAGCTCGATATCCCAGTAGTCCCGGCTGACGGCTTCGCGCTCCGACCACCAGCTCTCTTCCATAGCCCATGGGCCTGATGCGATCCGAATACGACCTCCGAGTCGAGGGCGGCGCCGGTCGGCACGGGACTGAACCGCCAGAAGTTTGCCGGCGGCTTTGCGAACCACCAGAGGGACGGGAGGGCGGAGGCTGCGCACCGCGAGGAGCCCCTTGCTGCGGGGAGTCTCGGGACGAACGGTGGGAGGATCGGGTGGCTCGAACTGGAAGATCTCGAAACGGCTGGGCAAGTGGCTGTCGATGGGCTTGCCGTGGCCAAGGCCTTCCGAGCCGAGTAGAGCGAAGAGACGGGCCAGGCTCGTGGCCATTTTGTCGGGAGACAGTGCGGCGGGGCCGAGTAGCGTCAACTGCGCGGTGCGCGGCCGGTCGGGATGGGCTTTGAAGGTGAAACCAACCACCGGCGCGCCGGGTGGCTGGCGCTCCAAATCGAGCCGCACCAGAGTGAGCAGAGTTTTCACATCGCGGCTGGGAGCAGGCAGCAGAATCGAACGGTCGCAGAACCCGTCGGGCTCGAGGCGCAAGGACAGCTCGAGCTGGATGCAGGCCAGCCCTCTCGAGTCGAGGCGCGAGCACAGACGGCCGAGGGCCGCGCGGGCGACAAAAAGAAACGGCTCGAGCGACACCAGGGGCCAGTCGAGATCCATTCCTTCGCCGAAGACCTCGGGCGGTGGGTGGGGCACGAGCGGCTGAGGGTCGATGCCTCGTGCTCGCTCGTGAAGTCGTCGGCCGGCCTCGCCCAGGCGGCTGGCGACTTCGTTGGCCGACAAGACGGCAAAGCTCCCGATCGAACGGATCCCCCAGCGGCACAGCGTTTCGTAGACGTGAGCCTCGGGTGACAGGTGAGCGAGTGGGAGGGGAGCCAGGAAGTCCGCCTCCTGATCGACGGGGATGATCGTGGGCGAGGGCAACCGCTCCGCTGCGATCCTCGCGCCGAGCTTGCTCGACGCGATACCCGCCCAGGCAGGCAAGCCGGCCTTGTGGTCGGCATCTGTCATCAGGTCGCGCCCCAGCGCCAGCTCCGCGAGCGCGAGATCGGAGAGTCGGGGCCGTTCGGCTCGCTCGAGATCTCCGGGCGCATAGTGGCGCTCGAGACCTTGGATATCGAGGTAGACGACGCCTTCCCGGGCGTCTTCGACACGAGGCGAAAAGCTTTCCGCGACTTCGAGTAGCGCTTCTTGGGCGGTTCTTTCACATTCCGGGTCTCTCGCCCTGACGTGAAGCTTCGGTAGCAGGGCGCGGGCTTGCGAGAGGGTCATGCCCGGGCGCAGCGCGCCGCGTCGCGCCCGCCGGGTGGCCGCGATCAGGCGGGCAGCGCTGCCGTTGCCCTGAAAGATCGCGACCGCCTCTTCGAGTAGTTGGGGCTCGGAGCGAAGGCGGGCGGCCAGCGCGAATAACGGCACATACAAACAACATACACGGGGCGGCGAATTCGACTGCATCTACAACGTGGTTTCTTCTTTCGGTCGACACGGGGGTCGACCGCTACAACGAAGCACTTTGCGTGGCCCTACAACGAAGCACTTTGCGTGGCCCTGTAGCGGTCGAGCTCTGTCTCGACCGTCTTCTTTCGGTCGACACGGGGGTTGCTCGCTACAAATCTGGTGTCCGCCAGCTTGCCGAGGAAGGCCTCGGGCGAGGAGAGCGTGAAGGAAACACGCCGGTTGAACGAGTTGTGGCGGGTTTTTCGGAGTTTCCAGTGGAACCGAATCGCTTCGAGGAGGTAGGGCGCACGGTTGCCGCCACGCCAGCTGGATTCGGCACGTTCGGTCTCGAAAACGGTGGTGGCGGCGGTGCCGCTGACCCGGTAAGGGCTGGACACGCAGACAACGCTTTGGCGGGCGGCCGCCGCGCGCGTCAGACGGAGCCAGGCGGCCTCGGGCCCACGGCCTCCACAAACGGGCGGCTCGCCCAGATCCAGAATCACCAGTGGGAACCCGGTTTGAAGAGCAATCTCGGCGGCAACGAGAGCCGGCTTCAGGTGCTTGGGCCGCAGCCAGAGGAGACGGTCGAGATCGACTCCCAAATCCGAGGCGTTACCCGGGTCCAGGCTATCGCCCAAGTCGACGAAGGCGGCCACGTCTCCAGCGGCGGTGGTGGCCGCCAGGGTAGACAAAACCAGAGAAAATCGGCCGCTGGAGTTCCGGCCGGTTACCTCGATCAGGCATCCGCGCGGCAAGCCGCCGGTGAGCGACCGATCCAAAGGAGAAATTGTCGTCGGCAGGGGAGGAGACAGGTTCTCGGCTGCGCACGCGGCCAGTTCGGCGCCGCTGGCGACGAAGTGCCGGAGCTCCTCGGAGAATCGGGTCTTTCCGGCCCTGGATTCGAATCTGTTTCGAAGCCCTGGTCGGTCCTTCGACCGCCGGATATTTTGAGTTGGAGAGGCAGCGCGTTGCGCCTGAGCGGTCGCCATGGGGGGCAACGAATATAGGCGCAAATAAAGCGCAAGTCAAGGGCAAAAAAATGCCCGGTGACCGTCTCGATCACCGGGCATTTTGAAGCTGTCAAACGAGCTCTGAAGCTCAGCCGTCGGACATCCCCTCGGCTTCGCCGGCCTCACCTTCGTGTCCTTCACCCTCGTGTCCCTCACCTTCCGCGGCCTCTTCCGCCCCCTCGGCGGCCTCTTCGGCTGCCGCTTCAGCTTCACCGGCCATCTCGCCCACCGCTTCGGCGGCCTCTTCGGCCATCTCGCCGGCGCTTTCGGCGGCTTCGCTCGCCATCTCACCGGCCGCTTCGGTGGCCTCCTCGGCCTTGGTGCAAGCCACGAAAGGCAGCGCCACGATCAGTGCTAGTCCCAAAACTGCGATCAGATTCTTCTTCATCTTCCGAACCTCCTGATTGGTCGATCTGCGAATGGCCTGCTTCGGCCGCAGGCCTTCAAAGCCCTGGCACAATGCGGCCGCTCCTTGGGTGAGGCGGAATCTTATACCAGAACTTGTCAGATATCCGGCAATGCGGCAACGCCCTCCCGAGCTCGCGCTTCAGCGCCGATCGGCAGCGCACCCAGCCAGGGGCCGCCTCGGGCTTCTCAGCCTGCTTAGGTAAGGCCCTCGGCTGCGCGCCGCTTCGCGCAAACCACCATGAACCTCCGAATCTCCCTCTCGAGCGCTTGCGGCGAGCCCCCTGGGCCGGGTGCCTGCCGATCGGCGCAATTGGGTATAATTGCCCGGTTCCTGTGGGGAGCATTCTCATAAAAAGTAGGCACGCGTCGGCCTTCATCGGCGGCGCTTGGATTTCTTTCACCAGATCTTAAGGAGTTGTGTATGGACAATTTGCGTACGAGCCTTGCCTCGGTCGGCGAGAACCTCCTGGGCGAGATGGGTGTTTACCTACCCAGGCTGCTGGGAGCTCTCCTCATTCTCATTCTCGGCTGGCTTGCGGCCTATCTGATTTCGAGGCTGGTGCGAGCCGCTCTGCGACGGACAACGATCGACAATCGAATCGTCAGTTGGGTCCGCGGGGAAGAGGGCGAAACACCCGATATCGAGCCCACGATCGGCAAGATCGTGTTTTGGTTCGTGATGATCTTCGTCTTCATCGCTTTCTTCAACGCCCTGCAGCTGGCAGCGGTCACCGAGCCGCTGCAGAACATGGTCGAGTCGATCCTTGGCGCGCTGCCCAACGTGGTCAAGGCGGGTGTCCTGCTCCTGGTGGCGTGGTTGCTGGCGACCGGTCTTCGGCTGGTCGTGCGCAAGGGACTCGACACCGTTGGATTGGATCAGCGTCTCGGCGGCGAAATGGTGGATGCCGACGGCGAAAAGCAGGTGCCGGTTTCGCACACGCTGTCCGAGACCGTGTACTGGTTGATTTTTCTTCTGTTCCTGCCGGCGGTTCTGGGAGCGCTCCAGATGGAAGGTCTCCTGGCGCCCGTACAGAACATGGTGTCGAAACTGGTTGGCTTCATACCGAATCTCTTCGGCGCGGCGGTCATCTTCTTGGTCGGCTGGTTTATCGCCAAGATCCTGCGTCGGATCGTCACCAGCCTGCTGGCGGCGGCCGGCTTGGATTCCCTGGGCGACAAGGCCGGATTGGATCAGGCGCTCGGCAGACAGAAGCTGTCGGGCCTGATCGGGCTGTTGGTCTACATGCTGATCTTGATCCCGGTGCTGATCTCGGCCCTGGGTGCCCTGGAGCTGGATGAGATCACCAGACCCGCGAGCCAGATGCTGGATCAAATTCTGGGAGCTCTGCCGAACCTCTTCGGGGCAGCGCTGATTCTCGGTATCGCTTACGTCATCAGCAGGATGGTGGCCGGCCTGGTGAGTAACGTGCTCAATGCTGCGGGCTTCGACCGCCTACTTGGAAGACTCGGTCTGAAGTTCAAGGGTGGCGACGACGGCACGGGTACCGGTTCCGAGCTCGTCGGTCACCTGGTGGTGGTCGCGGTGATGCTCTTTGCGGCGGTCGAAGCCTTGCGCTTGCTTGCCTTCGAGCAGCTCGCGGTTCTGGTGTCCTCCTTTATCGTCTTCTTCTTCAACGTGCTACTCGGCGTCGTGATCTTCGGATTGGGTGTTTACCTGGCCAACCTGGCGGCGCGCGCGATTCAGTCAAGCGGGCAGACTGGCCTTTTGGCGACTGTGGCTCGGATCGCGATTCTGGTTCTGGCCGGCGCCATGGCGCTTCGCCAGATGGACGTGGCGGAGGACATCATCAACATGGCCTTCGGTTTGGTGCTCGGTGCGGCCGCGGTAGCCGCCGCGATCGCGTTCGGAATGGGCGGTCGGGATCTCGCCCGCCAGGAGCTCGAGCGCTGGAGCGATGACATGAAGGGCAAATAGAGGCGGATCCACCACGTAAAGCCGATCAACAAAGAACTTTGGTGAGAAGCCGATTGTGCTAGGGTCTCGGCGGCTCGGATGGGAAGAGCCGTCCGAGAGTCGCCCTGAGTTGGGGGACTGTATGCGTTGGAGGTTTGGAGACATGAAGAATTGGGTACTCGTGGTTGTGGCCGTCTGTGCCTTGGTCCTGCCCGGTCGGATGGCGTTGGCGGACGAGCGCGAAGAGGAGCAGAAGATCTACCTCGATGAAGAGTACGAGGAGGGACGAGATTGGGCTCTGGGGATTGGCCTCGGTTTGGTCGATCTCGGGGATGACTTCGTGGTCGCCGACGATGCTGTTATCGACATTGACGACGTCGAGCAGTACCTGATGCTGAATCTGCGGATCCCGTTCGGCGATCGGCACGCCCACGGCGGTTCGAGTGCCGGCGGGTTCCGTGGCTATCTCGAGCCCGAGCTGGGCTACTGGGACGGTGATATCTCCAGCGACATGCTATTGGGCATCAACATCGTCGGCGGCATGCCGTTCAACGCGGTCGAGTTCTTCATCGGCGGCGGTATTGGTCTGCACTTCATCGACAGTGACCTTCAACTGGCCGGTGGCGACGACAGCGACGAAGCGCTGGGAGTCAACGCCCATTTCGGAGTGGACGTCAGCGTCAGCGACAGCGTCTCGCTTTTCGGGATGGGACGCTTCGACCTCGTGGACGACGATCGTGACGAGCTCGAGGGCAAAGCCTCCGTCGGCCTGCGCTTTCGTTTCTAGCGGACTGCTCGAACGACTTTCCCTAGTCGCCGATCGTCGCGGCCTCGGCGTAGGCATCGACGGTGTCACAGGTGCAGACCAGATTACGATCGCCGAAGGCGTTGTCGATACGAGACACCGACGGCCAGAATTTGCGCTCGCGAATCCAGGGCAACGGGTAGGCCGCGCGCTGTCGCGAATACGGATGCAGCCACTCGTCGGCGGTTACGGTCGCCGCGGTGTGGGGTGCGTTCTTGAGGAGGTTGTCTTCGCGGTCGGCTCTACCGTCTTCGATCTCTCGGATCTCCTCGCGAATCCAGATCATGGCTTCGCAAAACCGGTCGAGCTCCGCCTTCGATTCCGACTCGGTCGGTTCGATCATCATCGTGCCGGCTACGGGCCACGACATGGTCGGGGCGTGGAAGCCGTAGTCCATCAACCGCTTGGCGACGTCGTCGACCGAGACGCCGGAGCTCTGTTTGAGCGGGCGCACGTCGATGATGAACTCGTGAGCGACGAATCCGTTGGCGCCGGTGAACAGAATCGGATAATGCGGAGCGAGGCGCTTGGCCATGTAGTTGGCGTTGAGGATCGCGATTCTGCTGGCGTCGGTGAGACCCTCGATGCCCATCATCGCGATGTACATCCACGATATCGGCAAGATGCCGGGACTGCCCCAGGGAGCAGCCGAGACCGGTCCGATGGCCGAATCGCTGCCAGCATTGCGCTCGACCAGAGGATGGGTCGGAAGGAACGGCGCCAGATGGTCGGCGACGCAAATCGGGCCCATGCCCGGGCCGCCGCCGCCGTGAGGGATGCAGAAGGTCTTGTGGAGATTCAGATGGCAGACATCGGCGCCGTAGTCGCCGGGCCGGCAGAGCCCGATTTGGGCGTTGAGATTGGCTCCGTCCAGGTACACCTGGCCGCCGTGCTCGTGGATGATCTCGCAGACCTCGGCGATGCCCTCCTCGAAGACGCCGTGGGTCGAAGGGTAGGTGACCATCAGGGCTGCCAGCCGGTCGCTGTTCGTTTCGGCCAGCCGGCGCAGGTGCTCCAGATCGACGTTGCCGCGGGCGTCACACTCGACCGCAACCACCTTGAGGCCCGCCATGACCGCGCTCGCCGGGTTGGTGCCGTGCGCCGAGGTGGGAATAAGGCAGAGATCGCGCTCGGACTCCCCGCGGGCGCGGTGGTAGGCGCGAATGACCAGTAGCCCGGACAGCTCGCCCTGCGAACCGGCATTGGGTTGAAGAGACACGGCCGAGAAACCGGTCAGCTCGGCCAGCCACGCCTCGAGCTGCCGGGCGATCTCCGCGAAAGCCCGCTGATCTTCGGCGGGAGCGAAGGGGTGAATCGAGCTGAACGAATCCCAAGTTATGGGCATCATCTCGGCCGAGGCATTGAGCTTCATCGTGCAAGACCCGAGTGGGATCATCGAGTGCACCAGCGACAGATCACGACTCTGGAGGCGGTGCATGTAGCGGAGCATCTCGTGCTCGGTGTGGTAGAGACGAAAGACGTCCTGTGACAGGAAGTCGCCGGTACGTAGATGTGATTCGGGGATTCCGAAAGGGAGGCTCCCTGGAACCGTCCGCGACGTGCCCCGCCGTTCGGGCGAGGCGGCGGCTGCGAAACTCTCGACCAGCGCGCCGAGCTCGTCCTCCACCACGGCTTCATCGAGGGTAATGCCCAGGCTTCCGTTGCCGAGGCGGCGGAGGGTCAAGCCGCGGCCTCGCGCGCGCTCCCAAATGTCGTCGGCGTGCTTGCCCGCCTCTACGCGCAGGGTATCGAAAAAGGCCCGGTTGCCAACCTCGTACCCCAAGGCCTCGAGGCGCTCGGCAAGATCGATCGCGATGCCCTGGACACGTTTGGCGATGCGTCTCAGACCTTCGGCTCCATGGTAGACGGCGTACATCGAGGTCAGCACTGCCGGCAGCACCTGAGCCGTGCAGATGTTGCTGGTCGCTTTCTCACGGCGAATGTGCTGCTCGCGAGTCTGGCGCGCCAGACGATAGGAAAGGTCGCCCGCGGCATCTCTCGAGACGCCGGCGATGCGGCCGGGAATCAGCCGCTCCAGGTCGTGGGCCGCGGCCAGATAGCCGGCGTGAGGGCCGCCTCCTGCCATGGGCAATCCGAGCCTTTGTGTCGAGCCGACCATGACATCGGCGCCGAAGTCGCCGGGCGCTTCGAGGAGCACCAGGGCCAGCGGGTCGGTCGCGACGATAAGGCGGCTGCGGTTCGAGTGCAGGTCATCCGCGAGTTCGCTGTGGTCGCGAATCGCACCATCGGTCGTCGGATACTGCACCAGAGCCGCGAACACGTCGTTTCGGTGGGGATCGAAATCGACGGTGTCGGCGACTTCAACGATGATGCCCAGTGGCTCGGTGCGGGTCTCGAGGACCGCGAGTGTTTGCGGATGGCATTGAGAAGATGCCAGCAATGTCGAGCGTTTGCGGCGACCCGCCGACCAGCACATGCTGACGGCTTCCGCCGCCGCGGTTGCTTCGTCGAGCAGGGAAGCGTTGGCGACCGGCAGCCCGGAGAGCTCACAGATGAGGGTCTGGAAGTTGATCAGGGCCTCGAGACGGCCCTGAGCGATCTCAGCCTGGTAGGGTGTGTACTGCGTGTACCAGCCGGGGTTCTCGAGGATGTTGCGCTGGATGACCGCCGGCACGAGGCACGCGGCATAACCCATTCCGAGCAGACTACGGCTCTTGCGATTGCTCTCTGCGATCTCCGCCAGGGCCTGCAGAGCCGCGGTTTCGCCGAGCGGCTCGGGCAGCTGTGGCAAGGCGCTCGAACGAATGCTCGCGGGCACGACGGCTTCGCACAGGCTTGCAAGGTTGGGTAGGCCGAGTGAGTCGAGCATCGATGTGATCTCTTCGTCGTTCGAGCCAAGATGCCGGGGCGCGAAGGGATCACGGATTCTGAGTTGCTTGTCGTCGCTCAAGGATTCTCCAGGTTGGGTCGCCGGGGGTGTGGATAAGACGAGCCAGAGGACCGCATTGTACGACCGCCTCGCGGTGGCGCTCAACCGCGGCGGGAGCATCTTCTGTTGGGATAAAGTAGCGGCTCACTCTTTTCCCGGGAGGCGTTGGATATGGTGCGCGGCTTCGGTGTTTTCTTCGTGCTGGCTCCGCTCGTTTGTTTCGGATTCGTCGGCTCGGCGGCAGCCCAGGATGACACGGCCGATACCGAGGGCTTCGCGACCGGGTTTCATATTGTCCGGCCGGGGGAGAACCTGCGCCGGATTACCGAGAGCTATCTGGGCTCGCAGGATCTCTGGCGGCGCAACTTGGATCTCAATCCGACGATCGTGGACCCCGATTTTCTGTTGCCCGGGCAGCGGCTGCAGGTCTTGCTGCGGCCCGAAGACGCGGTGCCCTCGGCCCAGGTGGTGAGCGTTTCGGGGAACGTCGAGGAGCGCCCCGATCCGATTGCTTGGACCAGGGCTCAGCGCCAGGATCTCATCGTCGAAAGTGACGGGGTCCGGACCTTCGATCAATCGTCGACGGCTCTTCGCTTTCATGATGGAACCAGTCTGGTTTTGACCGAGGACTCGATCGTGTTCTTGAAAGTCGCGGGCAGGACGCTGCGGGGCATCGAGACACGGTCGGTGGAGATTGTCGAAGGTCAAGCCGATCTGGCGAGAGTCGAAACCGGCGAAACGCCGCCCGAAATCGAGATCGTGATCGGGGATGCCAGGGCCAGACCAAAGGCCGGCCCGACGGGAGCGTCCGAGGCTCGCCTCCGGAAGTCGGGCAGCGGAGCGGCCCAGTTGATGATCTACGAGGGCGCGAGCCAGGTCGAGGCGGGAGGCAAGAGCGTCGCG
Organism: bacterium; assembly: GCA_024224155.1. Classification (NCBI taxonomy): domain Bacteria; species bacterium. The sequence goes on along the minus strand of JAAENP010000013.1, from coordinate 20,879 downwards.
GTTGCCGAGGGCATGGGAACTTCGGTTCCCGAGGGTGCTCCGCCGCTGCCGCCCGAGAAGCTCCTGCCCAGGGCGGTGCTGAGCTCGCCGGCACGGAACGGCAGCGTCGAGGTGGGGCGTTTGCAGTTCTCGTGGCAGCCCGTCGAAGGGGCCGCCGGTTACACCGTGGAAGTGTGCTCCGACGCGGCTTGCGAGGCGCTGGTCGCCCGGGCGGTCGGTTTGACCTCGACGAGCTGGGCGGCGGAGTTGCTGCCAGTCGGAGACCACCAGTGGCGCGTGACGGCGGTCAGCCCGAGCGGCCTGGACGGCTACCCGGCGGCGACCCAGCCCTTTACGGTGGCGCCCGAGAGGGCGGAGTTCGACCCTCCGGCAGCGACTTTTTCGATTTCCGGTATTGCCGTCGAGCCGTTGCGAGAAGGCGCGAGCGGTACTCTGTACGCCCCCAGTGCCCGGGTCCGGGCCGAAGTCGAGGATCCCAGCGGGGTGGCCTCTTGGCGGCCGGTGATCGACGGCGAGCCGGCCGAAAAGGACGACCTAAGAGGCCGCTGGTCGCACGGCTCTCACACCGTGACCGTGGTGGCCGAGGACGAGCTGGGCAACCGGGGGGCGGAAGCGCGGTCCCTGTCCTTTGCCGTAGATGCCGAGGCGCCCGAGCTCAGGTGGCGGGTAGGAGGCCCGGAGCTTCTGACCGAAACTCTGGGTAAGGAGGCGCTCGAGCTGCGGGAGTCTCGCTGGTGGCTTCGCAAGGCCGCCCGGCGCAATGCCCGCCGGGCCCGGAAGAACCGGCCGCCCCTCTGGACTCTGGTGAGCTGGAGCAACGAGCGCGTGGAAGGGCCCCGGACTCTCGAGCGCAGGGCCCTGATCCGCGGACTCTATCGGGACTACAGTGGAGTTCGCCTGACCGGCGAGGCGCCGAGCGTGCTGCTTCTGGCGCCGGGGATTCTCGGAGCGGGGAGTCCTGGCGAGGCCGAGGTCGGGCGGTTTCTGTTTCTCCAGGCGGTCGACGCCGGAGCGGGAGTCGAGGAGCTGACCGTTACCACCACGGGATCGCCCTCGGCGGGCTACGAGCTCCGCGCTCGCTCACGGGACCGGTTGGGCAACGCCAGCTCGGCGAGTTGGGTTTTCAGCCGTTGATCGCGCGCTTCCGATCGGAGAGCCGGATCGTCGGCAGGTAGCCCGTGCCATCGGAGGCCGAGCCTTCGCGAGTGCCAGAGCCGGCAGAGCTGGCGCCGGCGTCACTCGGCGGTGTTGTGGGGCCCGCTTCCGGTGGCTGCCATTGGGCGCCGCTGGTGCTCCTGAGGTCTTCCAGACGCCTGGCCACCCGGGCTGCGGTCGCCGGCCGGCGATCGGGCTCTGAGTCGAGCAGACTGAGAATCAGGGCCTCGAGCTCGCTCGGGACCTCGGGCACCAGTTCGGAAGGCGGCCGAGCCGATCCGAAGAGCGTCTTGCGGATCACCTCCTTGACCGTCTTGCCCTCGAAAGGCCGGCGTCCGGTGATGCAGAAGTAGAGCACGGATCCCAGCGCGAAAAGGTCACTGGCCTGGTCGTGGCCCTTGCCCTGAAGCGCCTCTGGAGGAAGGTAGCCGGGCGTACCGAAGACCACGTCGTCGCTCGGCGCCATGGAGCTGAGCAACTCGGCAATCCCGAAATCGGTGATCTTGATCGCGCCGTCTTTCCCAAGCAGGATATTCGCCGGCTTGATGTCGCGATGCACCAGGCCGTTCTCGTGCGCGGCAGCGAGGCCACGCGCGACCTCGGCTCCGAGCGCGATGGTCTGGTCCGATGCGAGCTGCCGCTTGTTCCAGACGAAGGGTTCGAGAGAAGTACCGTCTACGAACTCCATGGCCAGGAACGCGGAGTTTTCGCCCTCCTGAACGTCGTAGATCGCGACGATGTTGGGGTGATTGAACTTGGCTGTGACCACCGCTTCCTTGACCAGGCGCGACAGCAGATTCTCGCGCTTCTTTTGCGAGAGCTTTTTGTCCAGGCGTAGAGTCTTGAGAGCCACCGGGCGCTCGAGCTTGGGGTCGAATCCCAGAAACACCGTTCCCATGGCGCCGGTGCCGAGCACTTTGCGCACTTGAAAGCGCCCCAGGAACACCTCGTCGAGCGCGCTCTGTTCCTTGAGACGCTGCTCGAGCGCCTCGAACGCCGATCTGAGCTGGCCGATCTCGCCCCCGCCAGCACCGGTTCTGACGCCGGCGAGGCGGCGCTGGGCCTGGGCGAGCTGGCGGATCGGTCGCACGACGGATGCGTAGGCAATGGCCGAAAGAACAAGTACGAGTCCCGCGACCAGGCCGAGCGCCAGACGCGCGTTTCTACTCATGGTCAGCGCGACTTCGTGCGCGACGCTCAGGGGCTGTCTCGACAGCACCGCCCAGTCCGTGCCGACTACGGCCGCGTGCGCGCCAATGAAGCCGTCTGCGTCCTCCATCGGCGAGGTTCTGAAACCGTCGACCCACTTCGACTCGGCATGCTCGAGGAGCTCGGCGGAGAAGCCTGCGACGCTTCCCAGGATCGCCTCGCCCTTACGGTTCGCGAGGGCCACTTGTGCTTCACGACCCAGCTCATAGTTCTTCACCGACTCCGTTATGGGAGTCCCATCGGCGACCAGCCAGATCTGTCCGCGCTCGGCGCCGAGCGGCTCGGCAATTCGGAGCACGAAGTCCTCTCCGATCTGGGACCCGTCAACGCCGGCGTCGACTGGAGTCTCGAACATCCGGTCGACCCAGGCGCGCACGCGCTCGTCGCCCAGTTGCGCGCTGATGACACGCTCTCCCTCGGGCGTGGCGACGATGATCGCCGCGATCCCGAGATCGGTCCACGCCGAGAGGCTACGTCCGAGTAGCCCGCGTGCTTCGGCCGAGCGCGGCGCTGTCAGAACTGCATTGCGCGCCAGGCCCGAGGCCAGGCTCTTGATTGCGGCCACGCGAGCGGAGATTTCACTGGCCGTGCTTCTGGCCACTCGGACATGGGTGAGGCGAACCTGCTCCTCCATGGCGCTGCGATTGATGTCGATCAGCCGGTAGGCGAGGATTCCAACCGGCAGCAGACCCACCAGGCCGAGCGCTATGGTGACGCGCAGCAGCAGAGAGGAGCCCAGCCGGCTGACAAGCTTGCGCATTGTCTATGCGGTTCCTCAGCGGTGGAAGCTGCCGGCGGCCGCCGGCGCCCCGAACAGAAAGCCCTGGCCGTAGGCGAAGCCCAGGTCGCGGCATATCGCGGACTCGGCTTCGCTTTCTATGCCTTCTGCGATCGGAGAGATGTCGATCTCGAGGGCCATGGCAACAAGCCGCTCCAGCACCGTGAGCTTCGCCTTCGACGCTGTGTCGATATCTCGAATCAGGCTGATGTCGAACTTCAAGAAGTCGGGCGGCACCTCGGCCAGCTCGAGCAACCGTGCCTGTCCTGCGCCGAAGTCGTCGTACGCGAGTTGCATGCCCAGGTCGTGTAGAAAGTCTCGGAGGGCGCTGACGGTTGCCGGATCGGTGATCGAGCTTTCGTGGATCTCGAGTACGGTGGTGAGGTCGGGTGTGAGTCGGTGAAACTCCTCGATCGACTCGATCAGCTCGGGAGTGCCGATCTCGTTCGGGTGGGTGTTCATGAAAATAACGGGTTTCTTCTCCCGAAGCTTGAGACAGTCCTCGGCGGATCTCGTCCTGAACATCCGGCTGAGCGCGGCTTCGGCACCCAGGATCTTGGCGGCGTTGAAGAGCTCCTTCGATCCGCTCGAGGCACCTTCCAGATCGCCACGGCCCAGGACCTCGTACCCCATGACCGAAAGATCGCTGAGGTCGACGATCGGCTGAAACACGGACACCACGGCTCGCTTGTTCATCAGCTCTCGAAGAATCCGGCTCTTGTCGAGGGCGAACTGCGGCAAGTGGGCGTCGACCGCGATGGTTTGGGCGAGAAGAGCCTCGGCCTGTTGGGCTTCGACCAGGCTCAATCGGTACTCCAGCCGGGCGAAGTGAATCGTGTCCCCTTCGGAGATTCCCTTTGGCTCCTCGATCTTCTCTCCGTTGAGGAAGGTCCCGTTGGTGCTGCCGAGATCCTCAATGAGAATCTGTCCGTCTAGTAGAGAGATCTCGGCGTGCACGCCCGAGATCTCGGTGGCGGTCAGAGTCAGGCCGAGTCCTTCACGCCGGCCCACTCGAAAGGGGAAGGCCAGGATCGGGATGCGTCGCAGAGTCCCGTCGGCTTCCGACAGGCCTTCCAAAAACCAGAGCACCTGCCCACCGTTCGTTTCCACCCTGCTCATACGCCGAATCCGTTGGCGCAACTCTAGCATCGCTGCGATGGGCTCTGGCGCCTTACCAAGCCGATTACAGCTCCGGCTATTCCGTGGGAAAACCGAAGCGCAGGAGTCTCTCGAAGGCCTCCAGGGGAACCGGCCGGCTGAAGTGGAAGCCCTGAAGAATCTCGCAGCCCTCATCGCGGAGGTACTCGGCCTGTTCGGCGGTTTCCACACCTTCCGCGACGACCTCCAAGCCGAGGTTGTGAGCGAGGGCAATGACGCCTTTGACGATCGCCATGTCGCCTTTGTCCTTGGGGGTGCTGAGCACGAAGGACCGGTCGATCTTCAAGGTGTGGATCGGAAACCGCTTGAGGTAGGCGAGCGAGGAATAGCCGGTGCCGAAATCGTCGATGGCGATCTGGACTCCCAGGTCGTGCAGCTCTTGCAGGCGCTCGAGGGTCTTCTCGACCTCGTTCATCGCCACGCTTTCCGTGACCTCCAACTCGATCGCGCCCGGTTGGACCTCGGTGTCTCTCAAGATCGAAGCGACGGTAGCGACAAAGTTGCGCTCACGAAACTGAATTGCCGAGATGTTGATTGCCATCGTCAGATCGTCATATTCGCGGTGCCACACCTGAGCTTGCTTGCAGGCTGTCCGCAGAACCCACTCGCCGAGAGGGATGATCTGACCGGTCTCTTCCGCGATCGGGATGAACTTGGTGGGGCTGATCTCGCCCATCCCCGGGTGGTTCCAGTAGGTCAGGGCCTCGACTCCGACGATGGTGTTGGTGTTGCTCGATACCTTGGGCTGAAACCGCAGCATGAGCTCATCGTTCTCGATCGCGTAGCTCAGCGCCATTTTCAGTTGTAGCTTCTCGAACGCGTACCCACCCATGGTGGGTGCGTACATCCTGTAAAGGCCACGGCCCTGTTTCTTGGCCGACACGAGAGCGTTCTCGGCATTGCGCATGAGGGTTTGCGCGTCTTCCCCGTCCCAGGGGAACACACTGCCGCCGATGCTGGCGGAGATCACCAGTTCCTGCCCGCCGAAGTCGTAGGCCGCCGACACGACATCCAGGACTTTCTGGGCGATGGTCTTGACGTCCTCACCGGATGCGACCTCGCCGATTAGAAACGCGAACTCATCGTCTCCGAACCGGGCCAGCAGATCGATTTCACTGCGGAGCCCGACCAAACGCTCTGACACGCTTTGCAGGAGAAAATCGCCCACTGCATAGCCAAACGTGTCGTTGACCTCCTTGAAGTGGTCGATGTCGACCACCAGGATCGCGAGCTTGTCGTCGCGCGGGTTCATTTCCAACAGTGTTTGCTTGAGTTGTTTCGAGAAGATCCGCCGGTTCGGGAGCTTGGTCACGGAGTCGAAGAACTGGCGATCGCCGGTCGGTTCCGTGGTGCGCGCCGTGTTGATGGTCAGGCCGGCCAGTGCGGCAGCGGTCTCGAGTGCCTGAATCTCGCCGGAAGAAGCGCCTCGCGGTCCCGGAAAGTAGAGGGCGACCGTGCCAAGTACCACGATGTGGTCGTGCTCGTCGGGTTTCTCGGCCCAGCGAACTCCACGAATCGGCGTCGACCAGCAAGCGCCCAGACCCGCGGCGAGAGCCTCCTCTCTGAGGCCCTCCCATACCAAGTCGGCGTGGAGATCGTCCGAGATGATGGTTTCGTTGCCGTAAGCGGCGGCGCAGCACGCCCCCGGAGCCAGACCGACCGTCAAACCGTTGATCGATTCCCGAAAGGCCTCGGGAAGGCTCGGCGCGGCGAGGACCTCGAGCGAGCTCGTGGCCGGGTCGACGACCGTTACGCAGGAGCTCGAGTCTGGGAACAGGTTCTCGAGACCGGCACAGAACTCGTTGAAAACCTCGCTCACTTCGGCTCCACTGCTGACCAGCTCGAGGATCTTGCCCTGGGCAAGAAAGATTCTCGAGGACAGTGAGGAAGCTTCGTCGGTGACGGCGAGCCGAGGCAGATTCATTTCGTTTGAGAGCTTATCCGGAGCGGTGCCCCCGGTTCAGTGAGCTTTTGCGCAGTGCTCTGGCAACAGCGGTGTTACCCGACAATGCGTTCTCGGCCTTCCCCGCCCAGAGATTTTCACGTTTCTGAAGGAAAAGCCAGCTGGTCCTGGATGCCAGTCGGGCCGTCGACGCGTCTGTTATGGTTCGAGAGTCGTGGCCGCAAAGAACATCTACCGCGTCAACTTTCTACAGCAGGGCAAGGTCTACGAGGTGTATGCCGAGAGTGTCTCGCATGGCGCCCTGGTCGGCTTCGTCGAAGTCGAATCGCTGGTTTTCGGCGAGCGGAGCCAGGTCGTAGTGGACCCCTCCGAAGAGCGTCTCAAGACGGAGTTCAAGGGCGTGAAGCGATTCCATTTGCCGCTCCATTGGATACTGCGAATCGATGAGGTCGAAAAGCACGGCACGCCGCGCATTCGTGATGCCGAGGGAGATGGCGCGAGCGTGTCGCCGTTTCCGGTGCCGATGATCACGCCTCGCGGCGATTCGAATCAATCGTGAGGGCGGTCCATCTGGTTGTCGGCCTTCTGGTGACGTGGCTCGTGGCGCCGGGTCCGGCCGATGCCTGGGTCGCGAGCGCGCATGCCAAGATCGCGGAAGCGGCGGTCGCGGCTCTGCCGGACTCGATGCCGCCGTTCTTCCGAGCGGGGGCTTACCGAATCGGGCGTAGCGCCATAGACCCCGACTACTACCGGCTCCGCGATCTCCCGCAGTTGCGCAATTCCGAATCTCCGGAGCACTATCTGGATTCCGAGCTGCTGGATGGGGCCGAGTGGCCCGAGAGCCGATACGACTACCTGAAGCTTGTCGCGGAGATCGACCAGAACGCGTACTTCGTCGGCACCTTGCCGTATTCCCTGGCTGAGGGGGTGCAGCTCCTCGCCGCCAGCTTTACCCAGGTGCGCTTGAGTCCCAATGATGAATGGGCGCGAGCCAAAGCGCTCCATCATGCCGGAGTCATGGCGCACTATGCAGCGGACCTCTGTCAGCCATTGCACACGACGATTCACTACAACGGACGGGCGCGAGCCGACGGCTCGTCGCCGCGGACCGGCATCCACTCTCACACCGATAGCTTGGCGAACGCGGTATTTGCCGAGGGCGCGCCCGCGGTGGCAGAAATTCATGCAGTGGGTGATCTGCGGGCCGCGATTCGCCGCGAATTCGGGGCGAGCCACGCCCTGGTCGATAGAGTCTACGAGTTGGAAGGCGGGCTCGGCCTCGATGAGGTGTCGACCGAAGGGATGGCGTTCGCGCGCGAACGGGTCGCGGCGTCGATTCGCTTCACCTCGTCCCTGTTCGTTACCGCTTGGGAGCTTTCCGCCGGCGTCAGCGTGCCGGACTGGTTTCGTCAGCTTTCAGCTGGCCGCTGACTCGCCGCGGTAGAGAGTTTGGACCCAGTCGGCCTCGGCCGGCGAAAGAGCCGTACCGAGTCGAGCTGCCGCTCGCGCCTGCTCTCGGTTTCTCATCCCGACCAGGACACACTGGTTGCCGGCCGCCCGGCCGGTGCCGAGAAGGGCGCCCGTCAGGGCGTGCAGAACCGGTTCCGGGTGGCGAGCAAATCGCCTTTCGACGGCTCGGCGGCAGCTTGCGAAACGCTCGAGTGCCTCTAGGTCTTGGAACTCCGCGATCTCGTTGCGCATGTCACCCGCCTCGAAGCTGATGGGCTCTCTGTACTTGCCCAGGAGCACGCCGTGTTTCAGCGCCGAAAAAAAGACCGCGCCCAGGTTCTGCTCTGCCACCCAGGTCTCGAGTCCGCTCCTACGGTACTGATCGTCGATGACGTTACGGTAGACCTGGACAACGTCGGGTTCCACCTTTGCCCCGACGCGCAGAACCTTGTCGGAGCTCCAATCGGAGAGACCGAGGAACCGGAACTTGCCGGCTTGACGGGCTCTGTCGAGAACCTCGAGGACCGGAGGCAGTCTCGAGTCTTCGGGGCCGAAATCACAGTGATGGAGATAGTAGAGATCGAGGTAGTCCGTTCGGAGCAGATCGAGAGAGCGCTCGAGGCGGGCCGCCACGAGGTCGGGATGGTAGAAGTGACCATAGGGTCCCGGGTCCCAGCCCACCTTGCTGGCCAGGAAGACTCGATCACGTGGAATTCGCTCCCAGAGGGAGCCGATGATTCTCTCGGACTGGCCGTCGCCATAGACGTCGGCCGTGTCAAAGTGATCGATGCCGGACTCGAAGGCTTCGATCAGAGCATCTCGAGCCTGTTTTTCGTCGTGGCCCGACCAGCCGACTTGATGGCTCCCTACTTGCCTGGGTCCGCCATGCGCCCAGGTTCCGACCCCGATGGCCGAAACTTCGATGCCTGTGCGTCCCAGTGTGACTCTCTCCATGTTCTCTCCTGCTTGCGGGGGCTTACCATTTCCCCCGGCACGAGTCTAGCAACGGTGTCCAAAGGCGTGGAGAAGCGCACCTGGAAGTACAATGGCGGAAGGAGCCGACTGAGATGGAACCGAGCAGAACGCAATACGACCTCGATCCGCCTGGGGGCCCCCGGCGCCTTCAGGGCATGCCATGGTGGCCGGCCGCCTTGGTCATCGTCCTTCTGATCCTGGCTATCGGCTGGTTTTTGTGGTCCCGTTCGAAGGATCGGTCACTGCCCGTGGCGGAGCTTCCCGAGGCCGCAGCGCCTGAGCCGAGTCCCGCGCCCGAGCCGGCCGCGGAGGCGCCCGAGGCCTGGGAGCTGCCATCGCTCGCCGAGAGCGATGATTTTCTGCGGGATGTCGCTACGCGGCTTTCGAGCCACCCGGAATGGCTGCAGTGGATCGCGACCGACGATCTGGTGCGCCGTTTCGTCGCGGCGGTCGACGAAGTCGCGCGCGGCGAGGTTCCCACCTCTCAGCTCGGCTTCCTGATTCCCAAGCGCGGCTTCACGCCGGCTCCGAGCGGCGGACAGATCTATCTGGGAGCGGACAGCCAGCGCCGCTACACACGGTTGACAGCCGTCGTTTCCGGCCTGGACGCAGAGGGCGCCGCGGACCTCTACAGTCGCCTGCGCCCCCTGGTGCAGGACGCCTATCGCGAGCTGGGCTACCCGAATGCTGATTTCGATGCCGTGCTGGCGAAGGCGGTGAAGAGAGTTCTCGAGACTCCGGACATGGAAGGATCCGCTGAGCTGGTTCCGGCGTTACGCAGCTACAAGTACGCGGATCCGAGGCTCGAGGCCCTGCCGCCCGTGCAGAAGCTGATGCTTCGCTTGGGACCGGACAACGCCAGGATCGTCAAGAGCAAGCTGCGTGAGATTACCCGCGAGCTCGACCGGAGTCAGGTAGCGGCTCAAGACAAAGGCGACTAGCGGGAAGGTGGCTCGGTGACCGGTTGTGAGCGCTCTTCGAGCTCGTCGAGAGCCCGGGCTACGGCCCGGATCTTCTCGAGTTGTCCGAGCCTGAATCCGGAATGAGCTGCGATGGCAAGCAAACCAAGCGAGAAGATGCTGTCTTCGCTCGGTCCGATGCTGAACATCTCTCCGCTCCGTGCCCGTACGAAGACCAGGATGAGGATCGCGATCCAGTCGAACACGACGACCAGAAGGGCTCGTCTGCGCGCGCGCTCGAGTGCGGCTACGGAATCTTCGGGCTCCGGGTGCCGCCGCACTCCGGCGATGTCTTCGAGCAGCAATTGCCTGACGGCGCGGGTCCTGAACACCGATGTGCTCCTTTCGAAAGCTAAGAGAACACCCCGTGGCCAACGTACCATGAGCCAGTTCAGGCCAGTCCTTCTTGATTAACAGCCCTTTGGGGAAGCATCATGAGAGTCAGAACCGTTTTACTTCTCTTGGCCGCGGCCGCGATTGCCGTGGCTTTGATCGGTGGTTGGATGTTGTGGCGAGCCGACGACGGCCCGGTTCTCGGCTCCCGAACGGTTCTGGAAGTGGATCTGACGCAGGGCTTTGCCGAGGACACGCCACCCGAGGCCTTCGCGTTGTCCTTTATCGAGAAGCGGCCGCGATTGAGAGAAGTGGTCTCCGCCTTCAGGCGGGCCGCCCGAGACGACCGGGTGCTGGGAATCATCGCGAAGGTGGGCGCGTCGCCGGGCGGTCTGGGGACGCTTCAGGAGTTACGCGACGCGGTTCTGGATTTTGCTGACAGTGGCAAGCGGACCATGGCCTATGCCGAGACGTTCGGCGAGTTCGGAGCCGGTGACGGCGGCTACTACTTGGCGACCGCGTTCGACGAGATCTTCCTGCAGCCGTCTGGAGACGTGGGACTTACCGGACTTCGCTATGAGGTTCCCTTCGTGGCCGGCACGCTCGAGAAACTCGGTTTGAAGGCTCAGATGGGGCAGCGGCACGAGTTCAAGAATGCGGTCAATACCTACACCGAGAAGGAGTTCACGCCGGCTCACGCCGAGGCCATGCAGGATCTGGTCGATTCGCAGTTTTCTCAGATCGTTCGCGGAATCGCCATCGGGCGGGGTCTCGACGAAGACGACGTCCACGGTGTCTTTGATCGGGGCCCTCATTTTGGGGCGGAAGCCCTGCAACTGGGCCTCGTGGATCAACTTGCCTATCGCGACGAGGTTTACGAGGCCGCCGAGACCGAGTGGGGTGACAAGGTCGAATACCGTGACCTCGTGAGCTACAGTCGGTTCTCACCCGCGCGCATCGGCGGAGTGAAGACCATCGCCCTGATCTACGGGGTGGGAGCGATCAGTCGAGGCTCGAGCGGCTATGACCCCTTGACCGGGAGGGTCCGCATGGGAACCGATAACGTCGCCCAAGCGTATCGCGACGCCGTCGAAGACGACGACGTTCGGGCCATTCTCTTTCGGGTCAACAGCCCGGGCGGTTCCTACGTCGCTTCGGACACGATCTGGCGTGAAACCGTTCGTGCCCGCGAGGCTGGCAAACCCGTGATCGCATCGTTCGGCGATATCGCCGGTTCGGGTGGCTACTTCGTGGCCATGAACGCCGATCGCATTATCGCGCAGCCCGGCACGATTACCGGCTCGGTCGGGGTCTACGGCGGCAAGCTCGTGTCGCGGGGCTTCTGGAGCAAGATCGGCATGACGTTCGATGCGGTTTCCACCAGCGAGAACTCCGAGATGTGGAGCGGCGTCGAGGAGTTCGACGAGCGCGGCTGGCAGCGCATGGAAGACTCGCTCGACCGCATCTACGCCGATTTCGTGGGCAAGGTGGCCGCGGGTCGAGGATTGCCCATCGAGAAAGTAGAGGCCGCGGCCCGGGGTCGTATCTGGACCGGAGAAAGAGCAGTGGAGAGAGGTCTGGTCGATGAACTGGGTGGTTTCCCAGCGGCCTATGCGGCGGTGAGGGAGGAGCTGGATCTGCCGGACGACACGCCGCTGGCCCTTCGTATCTTTCCGAGACCGAAGAGCACCTGGGAAGTCTTCTTCGATCGCTTGTCCGAGCTCGATACCGGCAGCCAGAGCCGGCTGAGCCTGGCGCGCTTCGAGAGGCTCAGATTGCTTGTCGACAGGCTGGCGGGTGCCGTCGAGCCCACCGACGTCCTCGAGATGCCGTTCGTGCCGGAGATTCAGTGACTACGCCTCCGCTGCGGCCTCTGCCGCGGGCGGCCCGAGCCTGCGCCTTGTTGACGGCCTCGGCGCTGCTTCCGGTGAGCGCCGTACACGCGATCGAGGTGTCGGCTAGGCCTGGCAGCGTGGTGCGCTGGGAGGGCACGGGCACCGAAACCTGCGGTCGGGGCGCGCGGACCTGGCCGGCGACCGCGGGTACTTGCTGGTACCCGATCGACTTGCTCGAGGCGGAGCGCGAGGTGAGGGTCTTTCGCCGGCGCGCGGGAAGACGCGAGCAAGCCAGGATTCTGGTGACCGACTATCCGTACCCGGTGCAGCGAATCACCCTTCGCGACTCGTCCAAGGTCGACCTGTCGCCCGAAGACCTGGCCCGGGTCCGGCGCGACCAGGCTCGGGTCAGGCCGTTGTGGGAGCTCGACGGGCCCGCCCGGTTTGGCCTACCGCTGGCGGCGCCGCTGGAGGAAATGGAGCCGCCGGGTAGTTTCGGCTCGCGACGGTTCTTCAACGATCAGCCCCGAAGCCCGCACTCGGGAGCCGACTATCCGGCGCCCGAGGGCGCAACGGTGTTCAGCGTTGCAGCGGGTACGGTGGTACTGGCCGAGGATCTCTTCTTTTCCGGCCAGAGCGTTTTCGTCGACCATGGAGATGGTCTGGTGTCGATGTACTTTCATCTCAGCTCGATGTCCGTGGAGGCGGGAGAGACGATCGGCAGCCGAGCCGTCGTCGGCGAAGTGGGACAGACCGGGCGAACCACTGGGCCTCATCTCCACTTCGGGCTCAGGTGGCGCGGTGCCCGGGTGGATCCGTCCTTGCTGCTCGGCCCCACGGCTGAGATCCCGGCGCTCGGCGACCTGACATCACAGTAGGGCCGACGAGAGGTCGGCTCAGGCCGGCTCGAGGACGCCCGAACCCACGAGCTCGATCTCGTCGTCCCCTTCACGGCGCCAACCCATCTGCGCCAGCCAGGCCTCGGCCTCGTCGCGGCGTTCATGGTTGATCACCGCGTAGAGCTGATCGTTCTTCTTGAAGCTCAGATCGGCGACGAAGGGCAGAACGTGCCTTCCCCGAGCGACCGCCAGGGGGATCAGCACGCTGTCGGGATCGGGTGGATTGCCGATCTCCTCGATTGCGGTCAGGTCCCCGGACCGCCGCCGGGTGTAGGTTTCCAAGAAGCCGCTCTTGCGCTCGATGCGCACGGACCACAGATCCAGATTTCGGGGTTGTGCGAACAGAACCTGGGTACCGGCCTCCTTCACCATTTCCGCCGTTATCTTCGTGTGGCCGCTACGCAGGGCCATCCAGGCCTGTCGGATCTTGAAGTCCTTGCGGGCCTTGGTCACGAAAAGCAGGTTGACCTCGTCGTTGTCCGTGACCGCCAGAACGCCGGCGCGACTGTCGGTTTGCGCGCGATAGAGGATCGAGTCGGACAGGCCGCTGCCGAAAAGAACGCGGAAGTTCTCGGCCTCGGCGGCGCGACAGGCGTCCGGGTTCGCGTCGATAAAGACCACTTCCTGGTCGCTGTCGCGGAAGACCTTGCCCAGCGCCAGGCCCAGCGGCGTGGCGCCGAGGATCAGGAAGCCTTGGTCGGTGGGTCGCCGGACGCCCAGGACTTGAGCCACCCAGCCGCCCGACAGGCCTTGGATGAGCACTGTCGCGGCGATCACCAGGAAGACCAGGGCTCGGAGCTCGTTGCCGCCGGGGAGGCCCGCGGCCGCCATTTCCTGAGCGAACAGGGAGGCCACGGCGGCGGCGACAATACCCCTGGGCGCGAGCCACGACAGAAACGCCTTTTCGCGCCGGGTCAAGTCCGAGCCCATTGTGCCGACGAGGATGTTGACAGGTCTGACGACCAACATGAGAGCGAGAACGGTGAGTGCTCCGCGCCAACCGAGCGAGCGTACCTCTTCGAGCCGCACGTCAGCTGCCAGTAGAACAAACAGCATGCCGATCAGCAGAATCGTGAGCTGTTCCTTGAACTCCTTGAGATCACTGAGCAGTCGGGTCTTGATATTGCCGACGACCAGACCGGCAATGGTCACCGCGACGATGCCACTCTCGGCAAACAGCGTGTTGCTGACCTGGAACAGGACCAGGATCAGAGACAGGGTGAGGACGTTTTCAAGGCCCTGGGGTATCAGTCGCTCGAAGCGCAGCAGGACCGCAATGAGTACGCCCCCGGCAATACCCATGACGAGCCCGGAACCGAGCCGGATGAAGAGACTCTGCGCTCCTTCAGCCAGGTTGCCCGCGGTGGGAGCCAGCACGACCTCGAGGGTGACGACCGCGATCAGGGCCCCGATAGCATCGATCAGAACGCCTTCGGCCTCGAGCACCGTGGAGACACTGTGACTGAGTCGGATTCTCCGCAGGAGCGGCGTAATCACTGTCGGCCCGGTCACGATTACCAGACTGCCGAAGAGAATCGCCAGCGACCATTCCCAGCGGAGGATGAATCGGGCGGCGAGAGCCCCGCCCGCGGCCGTTACCAGAGCGCCCAGTGTCACCAGCTGCCGAATGCTGCGGGCCTCGCGCCGCAGGCGCTGGATGTTCAGGTTCATGCCGCCCTCGAAGAGAATGACAGCGACCGCGAAGCCCACGAGCGTTTGCAGAGCGCCGCCCATCGAATCCGGCTGGACGATTCCCAGGACGTCGGGTCCCAGAAGCACCCCGGCGGCGAGCAGAATGACGATTCCGGGTATCCGCAGATGCCGCCCGACGGCTTGGGAGAACATCCCGGCCGCCATCGCGAGGGCAACGCTCAGTGCCGGGTCGGAGAGGTTCTGTTCGCTAGACAAGAATAAGAGGAGCCGGCGGGATTAGGCGGTTTCGCGTCGGTTCAAGAACCCTCGCAGCTCAGTTGCGTATCTCTGCGGAGTATACAAGCGTGAATTCTCCGCTCGGAGATTCTCTTTGGGCCGGATCCGCGACAGAATGGCGGTCGGAAACCACTTGCGAGCGGAGGAGATCCTGTTGATGAAAAAGTACCTTATCGTCCTCATCGTCGCGTGCGCCGGCGGCGGCTGCGCGACCTTGAGCATCGTACCGCCCGAGGTGACTCTGGTGGACCTCGAGTTCACCGACCTGACGATGTTCGAGACCACCGGCGAGTTCACCGTGCGGCTGGCGAACGAGAACCCGGATCCGCTGCGCATCAACGGCGGGGTCTTCCGTCTGTACCTGAATGGCGTCAAGGTCGGCAAGGCGTTGACCTCGGAGTCCGTCGAGGTCCCCCGGCTCGGCACGGCGACCCAGAGAGTCGCGCTTCACGTCAACAACGTGGCGCTGATCAGTCGCCTGGCCTCCTTGCTGGAAGAGCCGGTTCTCGACTATCAGATCAAGACGCGGCTATTCGTCGAGGGGGCCTATGGAACCCGGCGGGTCAATTTCGAGAACGCGGGGACATTCTCCTGGGACCAGCAGGAGACCGAGCCACTCGTCGAATCCGAGGTAGACGGCTGATCGAGACATGGGTCTCTTGACGCGAACGAGCTCGGTCTGCGCCACGCTGCTGCTGCTAGGTCTCCCTCGGCTTGCGGCGCAGGAGCAGCCACCGGCGCCGGTGCGGGTGACCCGCGCAATCAGCGCCGAAGTGCGCCGGACCGTCGAGCTGAGCGGCTCCGTCGAGGCTCGTCAATCGAGCCTCGTCGCCACCGAAGTAGCCGGTCTGATCGTCAAGATCTTTGCTCGCGAAGGTGACCGGGTCCAAGCCGGGCAGCCTCTGGTTCGCCTGCGGCAGGTGAACATCAACCTGCGCCTGCGCGCCAAGGAGGGCGAGGTGGATGAGGCGCGGTCGCGGCTGGCCCTCGCCCGCGGTGCTCACGAGCGCGCGCTGGGTCTCTTCGAGGAAGAGCTGATCAGCGTCGAGCGGCTCGATAGCGCTACCTCGGAGCTCGAAGCCTGGCAGGGCAGAGTGGCCCAGCTCGAGGCCGAGCTCGATCTGCTCAAGGCCGAGCTCCACAACACGGTGGTGCGCGCACCCTTCGACGGCGTGATCGCGAGCGAGCACGTCTCCGAGGGCGAGTGGATCGACGCTGGCGGACCCACGTTCGGGCTGGTCGATACGGGCAACCCCGAGGTCGCACAAGAGGATCCGGCGGCGCTGATCTCAGGACTCGAGCCGGGCGAGCGGGTGGCGATCGTGATCGAGGCGCTCGAGGGGCTCGAGGTCGAGGGCGTTGTTCGGGCGGTGGTGCCGAGGGCGGACCCTAAGGCGCGGACCTTCCCGGTGAAGGTGGATTTGCCGAATCCGGAGGGCCGGATCGGAGTGGGGATGCTGGCCCGAGCGCGTTTCGCGGCCGGTGCACCCGAAACCGCGGTGCTGGTCCCCAAGGACGCGCTCGTTTCCCAGGGTACCAGCCGCAGGGTGTTTCGGGTCGACGAGCAGGGAGCGGCGCAGCCGGTGGCCGTGACCACCGGTTCGGCGTCGGGTCTCTGGATCGCCGTCGAAGGCGGTATCGCAGCCGGAGACACGGTCATCATTCGGGGCAACGAGCGCTTGCGTCCCGGCCAGGCGGTAGCAGCCGAGGCCTTGGAGGTGCCCAGGGATTGAAGGTCGTCGAAGGCGCCATCCACTATCCCGTAAAGGTCGCGGTCGGGGCCATCCTGCTGGTGCTCTTCGGTTCGCTGGCCCTGTTCAGGATCCCGGTTCAGCTCACCCCCACGGTCGAAGAACCGGAGATCAGCGTGGTTACGGTCTGGTCGGGCGCCAGTCCTCAAGAAGTCGAAAGGGAGATCGTCGACGAACAGGAGGAGCAGCTCCAGGGGATGGAGGGTCTGGTCAAGATGGAGAGCTCGAGCTCGGACAGCTTCGGCTCGATCACGCTGACCTTTCTGACCGGCACCGAGGTCGACTCCGCCCTGCTCAAGGTCTCCAACCGGCTTCAACAGGTGCAGAGCTCGCCGCTCAACGCCGAGAAGCCGATCGTTCAGACGGTGAGCTCGGGGGTCTCGGCGAGTGCCTGGTTTGCTGTCCTGCCGGTCGAAGAGGGCAGCCACGAGGGGGAGATCGGTCAGCTTCTCACCTACTTCAACGATTTCGTCAAGCCCGAGTACGAGCGTGTTCCGGGGGTTGGCTCGGTCAACTTCTTCGGCGGTCAGGAGCGCGAGCTGCAGGTCATCATCGACGCGACCGCGCTGGCCGCGCGGCAGATCACGATCACCGAGCTGGTGAATGCGCTCGACCGCGAGAATCGCAACGTCTCCGGCGGCGACTTCGACGAGGGCAAGAGCCGATACGTCGTCCGCACCCTGGGCGAGTACACCTCGCCTTCGGACGTCGAGAACATCGTAGTGGCCTTCCGCGGGGGCGTGCCGGTCTACGTGCGCGACGTCGCCCGCGTCGGACTCGGCCACGCGAAATCGATCGCCGAGGTATATCTCCTCGGTCAGCAGACCGTCGCGTTCAACGCCGTGCGGGCCGTCGGGTCCAACGTGCTGGCCGTGATGGACGGCATACGCAAGGCCACCGATCGCGTCAATCGTGAGCTTCTGGCGGATCGGGGTCTGCAGGTCGTCCAGATGTACGACGAGACGGAGTACATCGATAGTGCCATCGACCTCGTCCAGCAGAGCCTGATCGTCGGCGGCATTCTGGCGATTCTGGTGCTGATGGTGTTCCTGCGCAGCCCCAGCAGCACGTTGATCGTCGCCATCGCGATTCCGATCAGCGTCATCGGCACCTTTCTCATGATGGCCTGGTTCGGGCGCACGCTCAACGTCATCAGCCTGGCCGGCATGGCTTTCGCGGTCGGCATGGTCGTCGACAACTCGATTGTCGTGCTGGAGAACATCTATCGCCACAGGCAGATGGGCAAAGCGCGCATGCGCGCAGCGCACGATGGCGCCAAGGAGGTCTGGGGTGCCGTTCTCGCCAGCACGCTTACGACAATCGCGGTCTTTGTTCCGATCCTGTTCGTTCGCGAAGAAGCGGGTCAGCTCTTCCGGGACATTGCGCTGGCCATCAGCTGCGCGGTCGGACTGAGTCTCGTTGTCGCGATCACGTTGATTCCCAGTCTGGCGGCGAGAATCTTGGGAACCAAGGAGGAGACGCGGGGCGAGCCGGTTGGCGGCCGGTGGGATCCGGCGCCGACGGCCAAGCGCTTCTCCCGGTGGGTCACCGAGACGGTGTACTGGTTGTGCGGCACGACGCGCCGCCGCCTGAGTGTCGTGGTCGGTCTGACGGTGGCGGCGCTGGGCCTGAGTGTGGCGCTGGCGCCCAAGGCCGAGTACCTGCCGACCGGCAACCAGAACTCGCTTTTCGGCATCATTCAGACCCCACCGGGGCAGAGCCTGGCGGAGACGGCCAAGCTGAAGGAGAGCTACCGCGAGGCTCTGTCGGAGCTGTGGACAAAAGCCCCCGAGGAGACGCGCGACTTGCCGGGCGGCGGTGTGCGTTCCTTCTGGTTCGTGGCACTCGCCAATCAGGCCTTCATGGGTATCAGCGCCCGGGTACCCGAGCGGGTCCGTGAGCTGCTGCCGGAGTTCAACGGCATCAGCTCGAAGTTCCCGGGCTCGTTCGCGTACGTCTTCCAGAGCAGCCTGTTCCAGAGGCGCTTCGGAGCCGGGCGCACGATCGATGTGGAGCTGACGGGCCCGCAGCTCGAAGAGCTGGTGGCCCGTGGCGGCCGCGTGTTGGGCGAGGTGATGGGCAAACTCCCCGGCGCCCAGGCGCGGCCGGTGCCGAGCCTGGATCTGGCGAACCCGGAGGTGCACGTGGTTACCGACCGGCGCCGGGCCGCGGAGCTCGGCATTTCCAACCGTGATCTCGGCATGATGGTCAACGTTCTAGTGGACGGGGCCAAGGCCAGCGAGTACCGCTACCAGGGACGGGAGATCGATCTACGGGTGATCGCCGAGGCCGACGGTCCGTACCGAACCCATCTGCTGGATCAGCTGCCGATCGCCGCCCCGGCCGGCGAGCTGGTGACCGTGGGCTCGGTGGCCCGGGTGGAGTTGAGCACCGGCCCCACCCAAATCGCCCATCGGGAGCGGCAGCGCGCGATCACCATTCAGGTAACGCCGCCAGAGGAAGTTCCGCTGCAGGCGGCCATGGAGACCATCGAGAGTGAGATTCTCGGCCCGATGCGCGCCCAGGGACGGCTCGGCGGCCTGTACCGGGCGCAGCTCACGGGGACCGCGGACAAGCTCACCCAGACCGCTCGTGCGCTGTCGTTCAACTTCGTGCTGGCCATCGTCATCACCTATCTCCTGATGGCCGCGCTGTTCGAGAGCTTTCTCTATCCGTTTGTGATTCTGTTCAGTGTCCCATTGGCCGCCCTCGGTGGCTTTCTGGGTCTGGGCCTGGTGAACCTGTTCACCCTGCAGCCGCTCGACGTCTTGACCATGCTGGGCTTCATCATTCTCGTGGGAACGGTGGTCAACAACGCCATTCTGATCGTCCACCAATCGCTCGAGCACATGCGCTCGGGCGAGATTGAGCCTCGCAGGGCGATTCGAGACGCGGTTGCCAACCGGATCCGGCCGATCTTCATGAGCGTCTCGACCAGCGTTTGCGGCATGCTGCCCCTGATTTTGTCTCCGGGCGCCGGTTCCGAGCTCTACCGCGGGCTCGGGAGCGTGGTCGTTGGCGGGCTGATCGTGTCCACGGTCTTTACCCTGTTTCTGGTGCCCGCCCTGTTCAGCCTGGTGCTCGACGCTCGCGCCGCCGTTGTCGCGCGACTCGTCGGACGCACGGCCCAACAGTCGATCTGAGGCGACCCGGGGCCGGAGCCGGCGAGGGCTGAGGTCGGGCTCGTCTCGACCTCAGACGAGGTGAAACATTTCACCGCCGGTCCCCGTCCTAGTAGGAGTGATCGAGAGAAACTCCCTAACCGAGCTCCCGGTGGAGGCAAATCCCATGAGAGAAAGCACATCCCGCGCATTCGTTCTACTGCTCGCCCTTACGGCAATCGCCGGTTCGGCTCGAGCGGCCAGCAGCCTGTGGCTCCACGTGACGGTCGACGAAGGTGGCGGCGCCAAGGTCACAGTGAACCTGCCTCTGGCCCTGGCGGAGAAGGCGCTACCGATGATTCCGCTGCACGACGAGCTGCGCTGGCATCATCACCGTGGCCATGACGGCATGGAGCTCGAGGACTTGCGCGAGATCTGGGCCGAGGTCAAGAACAGCCCTGATATGACGTTCGTGACCGCCGAGGACGATGGAGAGAAGGTCAGAGTCTGGAAGGAGAAAGACTTCGTCTTTGTCGAGGTCCGCGATGACGACGGCGACGAGAAGGTCGACGTTCAGGTACCACTCGAGGTCGTGGACGCCCTCGTCTCCGGTGACGAGATCGATTTCACCGCTGCCGTCCAGGCCCTGGCCAAGCGTGGCGGAGGAGATCTGGTCTCGGTACGAGATCGCGACGACAACGTGCGGGTCTGGATCGACGAGACCCCGGAAGCCAGATAGGACACGATGATGACAACCACCAAGAAGGTCTTTCTGATCCTCGGTTCAGCCTTCGGTCTATGCGTTCTCTGTTGGGTCGTATTGGTCGGGGCGGTCTACGCCTACGGCGGCGTGATGACCGTGCGAGTCGACAACCCGAACGGGCCGGACCTGGCGATTCCTGTGCCGATGGCCGTGGTGGATGCTGCTCTCGCGACCGGCGAGATGGCTCTGGATGACATTCACGTCGAGCTCGGCGAGTACGGTCCGATGCTGCGCGAGATCCTCGCGGTCATCGAAGATTGTCCCGACGTGACGTTCGTGGAGGTTGAAGATGGCTTCGACCATGTGCGCGTGGCGAAGGAGGGTGGCTACCTCCTCGTCGAGGTGAACGAGCATCGTGGCCACGGGATGAACATCAAGGTGTCGCTGCCGACGCGCTCGATCGCGCGGCTGGTCGGCTGAGGGAGACAGTACGTAATACAGGCTCCTGGGGGTCTGCTTTGAGCAGTTCCCCGGGGTTAGTTACGTACTGTGTCCCCCTACGAGCTGGTGAAAGAGGCTCGACTCGCGCTTGAAGAAGCCCTCGGTATGGAGGCTGTCTTCGAGCTCGAGAAGCTCGTAGTCCAGATGATGGCCGAGCTCGTGGAGCAGCGTCCGTAGGAACGTCTTGAAGGCGACGACGTTTCGCTTCTGAGCGGTTCGCATCCAAACGCTGATCCTCGCT
>JAAENP010000012.1 GCA_024224155.1 bacterium | reverse complement strand
TTGAACCGGCCGAGGTTGAAGCCAGCCACCGCGAGAGGAATCTCCGAGGACCATTTCGAGTAGGCCACCTTCTTGTCCTTGCCCTCCTCCACGCGATTGCCGACGCTGACGAGCGAGTACTTCTTTGGATAGCGGAAGCTCAACTCAAAGGTCGCTCGATCTCGGAACGAGTTGAGGCTGGGATACCAACTAGTGCGGGCCAACACAAAGAAGTTGCCGCTGCCAGCCGAGCGGATCACTTTCTTGCCCTCGCTGGCATAGGTGAAGCCAAGCTCGTATTCGGCGCCTTCGGCCAGAGGCTCCGGCATGACGACGTAGAGCGAGCCGTCCTGCTTCCGCGGCTCCTGGATGAATGTGACCGGCTCGCCATTGAGCGTGGCCGCGGAAACCCGCAGGTTGGGAAGCAGGCCAAACTTGATCACTCGCTCGCCCGCGACGACGGTGCGAATCCGGATGCGGCAGGTGGCCTGGATATTTCGCTCGCCCAGCAGCTCGGCCTCGATGGCGTAGTGGATCGCGTCCACGGTGCGCTTGTCGACTTCGGCGTCGGTCGCGCCGGCCTGCCATTCCGAGTCGAGGTGGGAGAGATACCAGATCCCTTCCCTCCGGTCGGAGTGATTGACGTAGACCAGGGCCACCTCCTCGTTTGGGTCATACTGAGGCAGGCCGCCACG
>JAAENP010000011.1 GCA_024224155.1 bacterium | reverse complement strand
CGCACTCGCGCGGCCAGGAACTCCGCCGCCTGGGCCGGAGTCTTGGTCTTCGTGTGGGCCACGAGGTCGGCCACGGCCTCGTCGATTTCGTGACCGAGGCCCGTAATCACCGGGACCCTGGCACGGGCGAGCTCTTCCGCGACTCTTCTGCTGTCGAAGACAGCCAGATCCGTGCGCGAACCGCCGCCGCGAATGAGCACGAGGCAATCGATCGGCAAGGAGCGCGCTCGGCGCAGGGCCGAGGCCAGCTCGCTCTCGGCTTCTCGCCCCTGAACCGCGGAATGTAGAAAGTCCACCGTGAATCCGTAGCCACTCTGCTCCAGGGTGCTCACGAAATCATGGTAGGCGGCGCTGTCGTACGAGGTGATCAACCCTACCCTGAGAGGAATCTCACTCAGGTCGAGCTCCTTGTTGGCCTGCAACAAGCCGGCCTCTTGAAGCGCTCGGAGGGTCTCGCGTCGACGCCTGCTGAGAAGCCCCAAGGTGAACTCCGGGTCCACACGTCTCACGACCACTTGCAGGCGGCCGAACGGCGGATAGAAATCGACCTGTGCGCGGCAACGGATCTCAACACCGTCCACGAGCGACTGGCTGTTCTCGGCGAGATCTCGTTCGATGGCCTCGAGATCGCTGCGCCAGATCACGGCCTCGAGCTTAGCGAGCACGTCATCCCGCCGCCCCTTTTCGACCAGCTCGAAATACAGGTGCCCGCGGCCGCTGCGGCGAAGTCTCTGCACCTCGCCGGTCAACCAAGCCGTGGGCAGCCTGGCGCGGAGGGCAGCGCGCACTTCCGAGGCAAACTCGGAAATGCGATAGGTCTTCTCCTCGAAGGGCAGCGTCAGCTCGGCTCCCTGGAACTCGGTCTCGAGGTCTTGGCCTGCAGGCTAGTGATAGCTGGTCAGCTCGTCCGACGATGCTAGCGGAATCGACTTGGCCCAGCTGACCACGTTCTTGTCGTTCAGGCTCAGCTTGCTGAGAAAATCGACGGCGTCGTCGCGGTTCTGAAACACTCGCCAGATGAAGGTGTGCCCGGCGGGAGCCGTGAAGTAGGTATAGCCTTCGGCGCCGTCACTCAAGTCGAATCCGAGGTCGGTCTCGCCGTTGACACCGATGCAGGCGATCGCCACGCTCCGATAGGCCAGTGCGAGCGCTTTGATCGCATCCTCGTAGTCCCCCAGCTCTTCCTTCGACAGAAGCGTGTGGTACACGGCGATCTTGTTGGAATCTTCCTCGGCCAGCAGGTTGTACGGCACGTCGTTTCTGTCCATGGCCTCTCGAGTCTCCGCGGTGGTCACGAACACGTCCTCGGAACCATCGACCTTGTAGGTAACCGCGAAAATGTCTTCGTCGAATTCAGCAAATGCCTCTGCGAGCATGCTCTCGTCTTCGATCGTGAAGTACGTCAGTTGATTCATGAGGCGGCGTCTTGACATGAGAAAACTCTCCCCGGGGTCTTGGATGGGCTCGGATTTGGGTCGGCTTTGCGGTCACCTGAACGGTGGCGCGTCCTGCATTCTAACCGGAAGTCCCGTAAAATCCATCGGTAGCCTAGCTCTCTGCCGCTACTTCTCAAATGAACCGACCAGCGCAGCTCGAGTCCCGGCTCCCCTGTGCAGTCCTGCGGCTTTGGTGGCTTGATCGCCACGGCGAGGCGAGGTTCCCCGATTCGCGCCCCGACCGGATCCTCGCCAGGCCGGAGGGCGTCCACGAGGTGGGAGAGGGGTGCTACGCGGTGGTGCCCTGGGCCGGAGATCCGGCGGTCTTCGACGCTGCCACCGACTGGGCGCGGCAGCTCGAGCTCGAGAGCGGATCCGCCTCGAAAAGCAGCGAGAGTCGGCTTGCGCCTCTGGCCGTGATCTACCCCGGCGTCGTCAGTATCGGCAGCGAGCGAGCCCAGCTCGAACCGGATGACCTCGATTTCGATCTCGACCACCGGCCTCCGAAGCTCCCGGCCGGCGTCTATCTGAGTGGTCGCGCCGCCAAGATGCTCGAGTACATTCCCGCGTTGGGAAAGGGAGTGTCCTATCAGGGACAATCGGGTAAGGCGCTCCCGCTCATTCGGTTCGAGGGACCCCAATACGATCAGCCGCCATGGCGCAACCCCGAGGTGCTGGGCCACCGCACCGAATACGTCATTCGAAAGCAGCTGTCGGATCGTTTGTTCCAGCTTCTTGGGGAGACCGTCACTCGAGTTACCGGATCGCTCGGCTGCGGCAAGACCCGCATGGTCTGGCAAGAAGTAATGCGCCAGAACGGAATGCGACTCTGGATTCGGGCTCGTCCCCCTCGCATCGAGGCTCCGATCGTCAGTGAACAGCTGATCACTCAGCTTCTGATTCCGTCAGAGGAACAGCTGCGCGACCCGCTGCATCCCAGGTTCGATACGGAGCTCGACAGCGCTCAGATCCGAGAGGCGCTCGCCAAACGCGGCGGCCGGCGCTCGGAAGCGGAGATCCGTCTGCTGAGCGAACGCGCAACGGTCGCTCTGAGCCACCTGGCCCAGAGGGCCAAGCGCAAGGTTTGGATCGTGATCGACGATTTTCATCAGATCAGCTCACAGGACTTCGCCTTTTTCAAGCACCTGCTCGAGGCGGTCGATCTCACGGTCTTTCGTTTCGTCTTGATCGGTCGCAACGGTGGTGCCTGGCCCGATTCTCTCGAGCCGTTGCCCATTCTCGAGATTCCGCCGCTCGAAGACCACGAAATGGAAGAGCTGGCCGCGAAAGTCACCACCGGGTTGTCGATACCGGAGGTTGTCGAGAAACGCTTTCTGAATGCGACTCGCGGATATCCGTTCGCTTTCGAAGAGGGACTCTTCGCGCTCGTCCACGAGAGGTACCTGCGGCGAATCTACGGTAGTTTCTTTTTCGGCGGCAACGACGATCTCGAGTATCAGCCCTCATCGCGACTCGTGCGCCATGTTGAGGCTGAAGTATCGAGGCTGGGCGAGCCACTTCCATTGCGGCTGCTGTCGATCACCGAGCACCCGGTGCCCGCGGCGGAGTTGGCTTCGGCAGCCTCCATTCTCGGCAAGTCGGTCGAGCCGGGATGGGAGGAGCCCTTCATCGAGGCTCGAATCCTGGACAATGTCGAGTCGGCATGGGGCCGCGGAGTACGTATCGTCTCGCCGGTCAATCGGCGGGCTCTCTCTCACAGCCTGCCCCAGGAGCGTGCGCTGGAAGCCCGGCGTGCCCTCGGTGAGCTCCTGTCCTTCGGTGGTTCGGACGGCGAGAGCCACTGGCTCTCTTACCGGTTGCTTTCGGGACTGCCCGAGGCGATCGAGCCGTTGATGAGGCTCTTCAAGACCCGGCACGTCAAGGAGATTCCTCGAGATGAACTGCTTGGAGCTCTGGAGCGGGAGCTGCGCGGTTTGCGCGACCGCGCCAAGGCCGACCGCGGTGAGGTCCGGCAAGCTCCGAGGCAGGAAGGAGACGATATCGAGCTCGAGCTTCTCTGGCGCATGCTTCCGCTGGCTCGACGCATGGGCCGCTTGAACAAGTACGAATCGGACCTGGCCCGGGGAGTCGAGCTCAGCGCCCATGAACCCAGAAAGCTATTGGGGCTGGCCAGCATCAAGGCCGAGCAGGACCAGGAGTCGGGGAGATTTCAGGACGCGGAGAACACGATCCAGTTTGCGCTCAAGGCCGCGGGCGGGCTGGAAGCTCGCCACAAGGCTCTGCTCCTGATGCAGCTCGGCCGGCTTTTCTTGCGCCAGAGCCGCTTCGACGAGGCCGAACAGCTCTTTTCGAATCTTCTCAAGGCGCTCGACGAGACCGAAGCCGCGGCACTCACGGCCAGCTGCCGCTTCTACCTGGGCAACGTCGCACTCCACCGGAGAGACCTCGATGCCGCGCACTCCTTTCACCTCGCTGCTCTTGAGCAGCGCCAGCAGCACAAGCTCAACCGGGCCGCGGGCGCGTCTCTCTCTGCGCTCGGCGCAGTGGCCACGGCCCAGGGAAACTACCCCCAGGCGCTGGAATACTACCGGCAATCCCTGACCGTGCTCGAAAGGCACGGCAAGGAGGGTGACGACAGCTTTGCTTTCTTGGGGCTGGCTCGAGCCTACGGTCGGATCGGCGATTTTCACGCGGCCACCAAGCCCGCACGTCGGGCGCTCGAGCTGCGCTCAGATCGGGACGACGTCGCCGGGGAGGCGATCGCTCGACTCGCCGTGGCCATGAACTATCTCGATCTGGGCAAGTCCGACGCCGCTCTCACAGAGGCGCGTAAGGCCCATTTCCAGCTCACCATGTCCTCCGCCGACGAGCAACTCGCCGACACCGAGCTGACGCTCGGTGTGATCCACCTGAGACAAGGACGAGACTCCGACGCCCGGCGTCGCTTCGAAGAAGCCCTCAGGCGCTTTCGCGAGCTGAACAAGCGGCTCGAGACGTCCTTCGTCCTCGCCTATCTGATCGAGGTCAGTGTCATGCAAGAGGACGCCGAGGCCATCCGAACGTTCACCGCCGAGTTGAAGAACAAGCTGAACGAGCTTCCGCCCCCGGACCAAGGAGAGATTCTAGACTTCCGCATCTACCGCGGGCTGGAGTGGCTCTCGAACAACGGCTTCAAGGTCGGCAATCCTGCGTCGTTTCTTGCCCGCGCCTACAAGTCGGTCATGAAGAAGGCCGAGAACCTGAGCCAGGAGCTCCGGCAGCGCTACCTCTTCCGGATCCCGGCGAATCAGGAAATCGTGGATTCGGCAACCCGCAGGGGCCTGACGGCCACCGACTGAGTCGCCACCGGCTGCCAACAACCGGTCTTGGACCCGGCGCCGGCCTCCGCGCCGAGGTCCTACGGAACCAGCTTAGAACCAGCGAGGTAGAGATCTAGCCGCCCGCGCTCGGCTTCGGTGAGATCGGCGTAGCGCACGAGGAAATCCGACCCCGGCTCGGGCAACGGGATCTTCGGGTTCGACAACATCGACTCGAGATTCTCGCAGCCTGCGTCTCCGGCAAAGAAAAGCGACATGCGACGGCAGAAGCCCACCAGATCCGCCGCCAACGCGCTCTCGAGCTCGACTTGAACGGTCTCCGGAAGCTCTTCGGCGACGACTCGATAGCCCTCGTCCTCGGCCGCGATCGTCACCCACGCCGTAACCCGGTGCTCTTGCCGGGGGAAGCGCACCTGATCTTCGAAGCCCGATGGAATGGTACCGAGCTTGATCTCGGTGACCAGCCGACCCTCCCCTGAGAAAACTACCTGGATCATCGCCTTGTGCAGGCCGTCTTCGGCCGGCTCGAGGCGCAGCGAGCCGTGCTCGAGCGTCACCGTGTTCTCGGGCGACGACAGCCGCAGATCGAGGGGCCCACTCTGCATGGGCAGGGCCTCGATGTCGAGGTTCTCGTAGGTGCCCTGGGCCCTATCAAACGGGAACTCTGCTCCTGCCCCGAGAGCCAGAAGCCGGCCAGCGGACACCGCGATCGCAACCGCCAGGGTCACCCGGGTTCTGCCTCTCCCTCTCGACATCGCTAATTCGGATAGTACCCGCGAAGCGTTCTGGCGCTCAACTTCCCGTCCCTCACCTTGAGCTCGATCGTGCGGAAGGCTTCATCGGAAGCGGGATTGTCCGAGGTGTAGGCCACCAGGTATTGGCTGCGCAGCTCTTGTTCGATCTCCCGGTACACTCCCTCCAGCTGGGCTGCCTCGCGAATGAAGAAGTGGCGACCGCCGGTCTCCGATGCCAGCTTGCTCAACTTGTTCTGGATGCCAGTCTTCATGCTGCCCACGTCCAGCCCCACGGCATAGACAACCACGCCGCTGCGCCGCGCGTACTCCAGCGCTTCGCGGAAGGCATATCGACTCGCCGAATCATCGCCGTCGGAAAGCAGAATCAAGGCTCGTTGCCCTCGAAAACCCTTGAAGTAATAGAGGCTGGTAACGATGGCATCGTGAAGAGCGGTCCAGCCCAGTGATTGCAGGTCCTCGAGTGACTCTTCGATGGCCCCGAGGTCGTCGGTGGGTGGCACCAAGAGTACGGGATCTTTGGAAAAGCTCAAAAGAAACGCCCTGTCCCTGGGGGTCAAGACGTCGCGCAGAAAACCCACGGCCGCTTTCTGTGCCTCCGGAAGAGCGGTAGCCATCGAGCCCGACGTGTCTATTGCGATACCGATCGACAGCGGCAGGTCCTTCACCAACTCGAACCGATCGATCACCTGCGGGCGTCCATCTTCGAAGACCTTGAACTCCTCCTCGGGCAGATCGGGCACCGGCCGGTTGCTTTTGTCCAGGACAGTTACCAGCATCTCGACCAGGTTGACCTCGACGGTCTCGGCGAACTGTGGCGAGTTGAGGAATCGTACCGCCTCCGCCCGATCGCCGTTGTCGAGCGTAGCGACTACCGTCAGGTACGCGGTCTCCTGCTCGCTCTTGTCGGGCACATCGATCATCGTCCGCCAGGGATCTTCGTCCAGTGTCGCCACCAGCTCATCGTTAAGCAGGAACTCCACTCTCTGTATCCGGCGCTCGTCGGGAACCGCGATCTCAGCGCGCGCCTGGACCCTTCCGGAGACCTTGTCGTTGTCCCCGGGCGACAGGATCCTCACCGAGAAGACTCCGCGAGGCTGATTCAACACCACTTCGTCGAAGGCCACCAGCTCGCCGTCGGCGTCGAACCCCTCGGCCCGGACCACCTGCTCCGTTGGAAACTCGGAAAGCCTCACATCGGCACCGAATGGTGGCTGCTTGCGGCGCAGCTGCGGCCGACCATCGACGGAGAAGACGACCTCGACAATGCGCTTGCCGGAGACCAGTACCTCGGCGCGCCAGTTGCCCAGAGCCAGACGGCCATCGGGAGGAGCAAGCAGAAGGCTGTCGTCACCGGCGATCGCCTCGAGAGCCAGGGCGTCTTCCATCTCGACGATGACCGCATCCGGCACTGCAATTTCCGCGACCGCTTCCGGCTCACTCGGAACACGCATTCCACTGGCAAAACGTGCCACCCCTCCCGAGACCTCATCGATGACCTTGAGGCGCAGAAGCACTACCCGTCCGGGCCTGAGCGCCCTTTCGATCGCCAGTCCTGCGGGAACATCCTCTTCGGGAGGTGCAATCTGGAAGCGCACCCGGAATTCCTCGAACACCGTCCCGTCTTGCTCGACCGTCCCTTCGACGGTCAGCTTGTGGGTTTGGGTCTCGGTCTCCTCCTCTTTGAAGAGCCCGAGCTCGGCATCCGGCGGCACCGTGAGGATCTGCCTGGCCACGATCCGCTGCCCTCGACGCTCCGGAAAGAGGAACTCTCCGGCGGTGATCTCGAGCTCGGCGGGCTTCTCGGGAACCGTGGTTTGAGCTGCCTCGTTGGCCCACTGCGCCAGATCAGCGGGCGCTTTCAGAACATCGAGTAACTCCTGGTTCGTCGGCCGTGGGCTCCGGTAGCCCCTGAGACCGTCGACACCGGTGACTTTGTCGATGAAGAGAGCGTCCTTGCAGGCTTTGATGTCGAACCGCTTGCCCCGAATGCGGCCGCGTAGCTCCTCGTACTGCTGCAGCCAGTAGGCCATGTCCTTGTTGTAGAGGGCCAGCTTGGAGTCCAGCGGAATCCAGAGACGATGGGGCCCCTCGGTGCCGCGCCTATAGAACAAGAGCTGGTGCCGACTCACCGTTTCCGCATAGGTCCAGACCTCGATCGGCTGGAAGGTCTGGCCACACTCCACCTGCCGACGCTCCAACGGAGAGCCATGCAGGAACAGGGTTCTCGCCCGGTCATCCAGAAACGAATTGAACTCCGAGAAGACGAGCCGTCGCCGTCTGTCAATCGCTTCGATCAACTCGTTTTCCGGGGTTTGCGGAATCGGATCGCTAGCTAAGAAGTCATCGATCCATCGAGTGCGTTCCGCCTCCGCGCTGGCGACGAGCTTCTCGCTCTGGCCTCTGCCGAGCAGCAGCCCAGGACCGTCGGAGAAAAACTCCCGGTCGCGCTCGGGCCAGAGGACGGGGCTGTCCTCCGCGTCGGCCGCAGACAATGTCCAGGGCAGCGCCATTAGGCAGGCGAAGCCTGTAAACGCTATGGTCCGTACCCTACTTCGATTCATCGTGACTCCTCATTCGCCGCAGGGAGTGCAAGCCCACTGCCAGAAACACTATAGTTGCGTTGCCGGCTCGCGCCTTCTCCGACCCACCCCAGCCAACCCCCGAACCATGCCCACTCGTCAGAACATTCCCATCTTCGACTGGCAGTCGGGCGATTCGGTTGCCGGTTTCGCCCTGGTTACGCGCAAAGAACGCCGCCAGGACCGGAATGCTCGAGACTACATCGACCTCGAGCTCACTGATAATACGGGCACCGTCTTCGCGAAGATTTGGGCCGACAGCGCCGCTCTCGACGCCGATTTCGAAGCGCACGACTTCGTGGCGTTTCGTGGCATCGTAAAGAGCTTTCGCGAACAGATTCAGCTCAGCATCGACCAGTGCCGACGTGCAACCGACGATGACCGCGAGCACGGTTTCGACGAAGCACTTTTGATCCCGTCGACTCCGGAGGATCCGGAAGATCTGTGGCGCAGACTGGAGGCTGTCTTCCGAACGATCGAGCGCCCCCACCTGGACCGGCTCACCAAGGAGACCCTGACCATCCACGGAAAAGCGCTCAAGGAACACCCGGCGGCGAAGACCATACACCACGCCTATCGCGGAGGTCTCCTCGAGCATGTCGTGTCGATGGCTGAGCTCGCATCGATGGTGGCCGGTCACTATCCCGAGCTCGACCGCGATCTGCTTCTGGTCGGAGTCCTGTTCCACGATCTCGGCAAGCTCCTCGAAATCGGCGCCATGCCCGCCAATGACTACACCCCCGAAGGACAACTGGTGGGACATGTGGTCATCGGCCGCGATCTCCTGCGCGAACGCTGCGCGGCGATTCCGGGGTTCCCCAACGACGACGCGGTCCACCTGGAACACTTGGTGCTGTCTCATCAGGGCCGGATGGAGTACGGAGCGCCGGTCGAGCCGCGCACGGCCGAGGCGCTCGCGCTTCACATGATCGACAATCTCGACGCCAAACTGGCTCAACTTCGACAAGCCGCTCGGCACCAAGACGGATTTCAGTACCTGCGCGGTCTGGGCCGATGGATGTACCTCGGCCCGCAGCGGAGTGCCGAGGACGACACCTCGACGAACGCTGCCGACGCCCAGCTCGAGCAGCTCGAGCTGGGCGCCGATAGCGAGTCGTAGCCCCCCGGTCCGATGAACGTCCTCTTCTTCTCCCCGGGCTTCCCAGCCGAGATGCCGCAGTTCGTGCGCGGCCTAGCCGAGGCCGGAGCGAGAGTATTCGGCCTGGGCGACCAGCCCGTCGAGGCGCTGCCCGAGGCTGCCCGTACCAGCCTGGCCGAGTACGAGCGTGTCGAGTCGCTGTGGAACGAGCCGGCGGTGCTGGCGAGAGTGCGCGCTCTCGCCGACCGTTGCGGCCTCGATCGAATCGAGTGTCTCTGGGAGCCAGGCATGCTCCTCGCCGCCGGTCTCCGGGAAAAGCTCGGGCTACCCGGGCTCAATCTGGCCCAGACCGTTCCGTTCCGAGACAAGGAGCACATGAAGCGGGTTCTGGATGCTCACGGCATTCGCACACCCCGCCATGCCCGCGCCGCGACCGCCGCGGAATGCGCAGCTGCGGCCGCACACATCGGGTTCCCCTTGATTCTCAAACCCATCGCCGGCGCCGGCAGCGCCGACACCCACCGAGTCGACAGCGAGCGCC
Source organism: bacterium (assembly GCA_024224155.1). Taxonomy (NCBI): domain Bacteria; species bacterium. The sequence continues at coordinate 37,069 of JAAENP010000011.1, read as the reverse complement.
AACTCGAGGCCGTGCTACCGCTCCTGCGCCATGTACCGGAAGTCAGCGTCGAGGAGTTCATCGACGGGGACGAGTACACTTTCGACACGATCAGTGCCGGCGGAAAAATTCTCTACTACAACATTGCCTGGTACCGGCCCCGGCCGCTCATCGGCCGGTCGGTCGAATGGATCAGTCCGCAAACGGTGACGCTCCGCGATCCCGACGTACCCGAGCTCGAAGACGGCCGCCGAATGGGAACGGAGGTCCTGGCCGCGCTCGGGTTCAGGACCGGGTTCGCCCACATGGAGTGGTTTCGCAAGACCGACGGCGAGGTTGTCTTCGGCGAGATCGGCGCCCGGCCTCCGGGCGCCCGCTCGGTGGACCTGATGAACTACGCCAGCGATATAGACGTCTTCTTCGGCTGGGCCGAGGCCGTCTGCCACGGCCGCTTCTCGCAGGAGATCGACCGGCGCTACAACGCCGCGGTCGTGTTCAAGCGCGCTCAGGGCCAGGGTCGGATCCAGCGCATCGAAGGGCTGGACTCACTGCTCGGCCGCTACGGTCGACACGTCGTAGACCTTGACCTCCTGCCCATTGGGGCCTACCGGCGGGACTGGCGCCAAACGCTGCGTTCCGACGGCAACGTCATCGTGAGGCACCCCGACCTCGCTTCGACACTTGAGATCGCCGACAACTTCGGCACCGAGCTCCAGATCTTCGCGGGCTAGCGCGCGTGCCACCAAGACGACGCCTCGCGTTCGCCGAATTGTAACGGCGGGCCCTCGCTCAACCCATCGGGGGCATTCATCGGCCTGCTAGGATCATTGTTCCGATGAAAGACGTAGTTACAGCGATTCTGGGTGGCGGACAGGGCTCTCGCCTAGCGCCTCTGACTCGCTACCGGGCGAAGCCGGCCGTTCCGGTGGCGGGGAAGTTCCGTCTCATAGACATTCCGATCTCGAACAGCCTCAAGGCCGGGATCTACCGCATCTACGTGCTCACTCAATTCAACAGCGCCAGCCTCCACCGGCACATCGCCGTGACCTATCGCTTCGACTCATTCAGCGACGGATTCGTCAACATCCTGGCGGCGGAGCAATCGATCGCCAATCGCGACTGGTACCAGGGCACCGCAGACGCCGTGCGCCAGAACCTGCCTCGCCTTCAGCACCTGAAGCCCTCTGAGATTCTCATACTCTCGGGCGACCAGCTCTACCTCATGGACTTGCGGGAGATGATCGAAGAGCGGCACCGCGCCAAGGGCGCCGACCTCACCATCGCGGTCAAACCCGTCTCCCCTGACGAGGCTCCCGGACTCGGGATCATGCGCATAAACCGCGACGGCCGGATCACCCGCTTCGTCGAAAAGCCCAAGGATCCGGAAGTCATCAAGAGCCTGATGCTCGACCAGGCGACGATCGAGAACCTGGGCATCCGGGCAGAGCCCGGAATGCTCCTGGCCAGCATGGGGATCTACGTCTTTCGTGCCGGTGTTCTCCAGGAGCTTCTCGAAGGCACCTCCGCCAGAGATTTCGGCAAGGAGATCATTCCGGGAGCAATCGACGACTACAAGGTGTACAGCTTCGTCGAACCCGGTTATTGGCGCGACATCGGTACCATTCCGGCCTTTCATCAGGCCAATCTCGAGCTCACCGTGCCAGTTCCCGAGCTCAACCTCTACAACCCGGATTTCCCGATCTACACCCACCCGCGCTTCCTTCCCGGCAGCAAGATCTATCGGTGTGAGATCACGCAATCCATTCTCTCCGACGGCTCGATCATCTCAGGCAGCCGGCTGTCGAGCTCGATCGTCGGAATCCGTGGCCTGGTACGCTCCGGCTCGATCATCGACCAAACGGTCGTAATGGGCGCCACTCACTTCGCTCCCTCTAACGACGAGTCTTCCGAGGTTCCGCTGGGCATCGGCGCCAACTGCCGAGTTCGACGGGCCATCATAGACCTGGATGCCCGCGTGGGGCACGACTCGAGGTTGATGAACGAGGGCGGGGTCGAGGAGACCGACGAAGAGAACTACAGCATTCGGGGCGGCATCATAGTGGTGCCGCGCGGCGCCGTAATTCCTCCAGGCACCGTGATCTGAACGGTCGCGCGAATGTCGCTCGCGATCTGCTGGACCTCGTCCGAAGTCGTTCCTTTCGCCAAGACCGGCGGCCTGGGCGACGTCAGCGCGGCGCTGCCACGCTACCTCCACCGTGGCGGCCATGACGTTCGGGTTTTCCTGCCGTTCTACTCGAGCATCGACACTCGCGGGCACGACATCGTAGCGGTCGACTTTCTGCGCGACATCCAGCTCGATATGGGACCGCACCGGCTGACTTTCACGGTCTTCACCACACCGCTTCCCGGCGGCGGACCGCCGATCTATCTGATTCACTGCCCGGTGCTCTACGAACGGCCCGGCATCTATACCGACGGCGGCGACGAGGCGCTGCGCTTCGCATTCCTGGCTCTTGCAACGGTCGCTTGCTGCCAACACATGGGCTGGTCGCCCGACATCTTCCATTGCAACGACTGGCACACGGCCCTGATGCCGCTCTACCTCAAGCGAACCTTCGAGTGGGACAAGCTCTTCCGTGGCAGCCGGACGGTTCTCACGATCCACAACATCGCCTACCAGGGCGTCTTCCCGGCGCAGCTGTGTGACGACCTCGACCTCGGCGGCGACCTGGAGCTTCTCCACCAGGGGGATCTGGACGGCGGGGCAATGAGCTTCCTCACGACCGGCATCCTCTACGCCGACGCTCTCACCACGGTCAGTCCCACTCACGCGCTCGAGATCCAGACCGACGCGTATGGCATGGGTCTGCAGGACCTGCTGCGCGAGCGAAGCGATCGCCTGGTCGGGATCCTCAACGGAGTCGACTACGAAGAGTGGAATCCACACACCGATCGTTTCCTCGAGCACCACTACTCCTCCGAGGACCTGAGCGGAAAGCGAGCGACGAAGCGAGCGACGACGGAGCGATTGGGTCTCGGAACCGATCCACGAACGCCCCTTCTCGGAATCGTGTCACGGCTCACGGCTCAGAAGGGCTTCGACATCGTCATCGAACCCCTACGGGACGTGCTGGCTGGTGGCGACGCACAGCTCCTGGCGCTGGGCACGGGCGAGTCGCGGTACGAAACCGCGTTTCAGAATCTGCAGCACGACTTTCCCGGGCGGGTGATCTATCACCGGGGCTACAGCGAAGAGCTCGCGCACCTGATCGAAGCAGCGGCAGACGTCTTCTTGATGCCTTCGAAGTTCGAGCCCTCGGGATTGAACCAGATGTACAGCCTCAAGTACGGCACCGTGCCGATCGTGCGCCGGACCGGGGGACTGGCGGATGCCGTAGAGCTCTACGAACCCGCGACCGGCCGGGGGACCGGTTTCGTCTTCGATCACTTCACCCCGGATGCCTTTCGCTGGGCCCTGGGCTTCGCGCTGGAGACGTACCGCGACCGCGAGGCCTGGGAACGCCTGATGCACAACGGCATGTCCCGGGACTACTCTTGGGACCGTCAGGGTGCGGTTTACCTGGAGCTGTACAGGCAGCTCATCGGACGCTAGACGGCGATCACGGCGACAGAGGCTACACCCAGTCGTCGAGGTACCTCGGGAGCATCTCCCGCCACGTGGGCCAATCATGGTCCCACTGGGTGCCCCAGGGATCGACCCGATTGGGAATCCCCTTCGAACCCAGGACCTCGGCCATCCGCCACGATTCCGCAGGATCCTCCCACCGGCCTTCCCCGGTGGGCATGAGTAGAAAGCGGCGGCGCAAGGCCTCGAGATGCGCTCCTTCCTCCAGATCGGGCAAGAAGTGAATCGGTGACGAGAAGTAGAAGTCGTCGTTCCAATCACCCTCGAGCCACCTGCTCAAATCGTAGGTGCCGCTCATCGAGATCGCACGGCTGAAAACATCCGGATGCCGGCACACCGCCGCGAGCGCGTTGAACGCCCCTATCGAGGCTCCGGCAGTGATGATCTCGGGCACGGTGCCGTCGCAGTCCTGCCGGATCGCCGGCACGATCTCGTGGTAGATGAAACCGTCGAACTGGTTCTGAAGCCAGGAACGATGCCGTGTTGACCCCTCGCCAGTGGTCCAGGCGCGGCCGGCAACGCTGTCGCAGGAGTAGAGTTTGATGCGCCCGGCCTCGATCAAAGGTTCCAGGACCTTGACCAGCAGAAACCTCTCGGGCTCTTCGGCGTCGCCTCCCGCGGTGGCGAACCAAAGCACCGGCACGCCGTAGTGACCCCAGCGGGCGACCGTCACGTCCTGCTGAACGCGCCGCGAGTGCCAGCGCGAGACCGTTTTCACGAACCCGCTTCCGGTGTTGGTGAGATTCCCAGCCGCTCGCCCTCGGTCTTGCACCAGAACTGGAGCAGGCCCCAGAAGTGTTCGGTGAACTCCTCAACCTCGTGGCGAGGGAAGAGCGACTCGACCTTGAGCCGAACCGTCTCCTTGGCCTCCGCCGAGCCGAAGAACTCCCAGGCGACCTCATCGAGGTGTCCAAGATGAGCCTCGCAAAACTCCTCGAATCGGTTGGCTTCAAGCCGCCCGCGTGCGATCGCCGCGTATGACGACAGCTTCTCCCGGTACGACCGATCGCTGTCGGCGATCTCGTAGTAGGGCTCCCAATCGACCGACCTACGCATCTTGCGCCGGGTCGCGGCGCAAAAGACCGCCCAGCGAACGGCGGCCTTGACCAGCCAGGGAAAGTGATAGTGCAGAGACGTGACCTGCGAGTCCGGGCAGGCGTTGGCAAAGTCGATGGGATGGAAGGTGCCGTCCGCCGACCGGAGCGCCTCGCAGGAGTTGAAATCCCAGCCGAAGAAACTGTTGATGGTCAGGGTCATGTCGCCGAGAAGCGTGGCTTCGTCTGCGGTCAGGAAGTCGAACGCTACCTGGTAGCGCTCGTGGAGCGCCGCCCCCGGGTCGTAGCGTACACAGCGCACCTGCGGGCCAAGCCCGATACAACGCACGAAAAGATCGTAGGGGTCGATCGCCTTCTGCAGATGCAGCAAGCGCTTGCCGCTCATCTCGTAGGCGACTCGCAGCTCGTCTCCATTGTCGACGCGGCTCACGCCGACCCAGCCGCCACCGTCATAGGGCTTGATGAAAACGGGATAGCCGATCTGCTCGCCTACCTCATCGAGATCAAAGTGCCGGGCGTAGCGTTCCAGAGTGGTCTGCAAATCCGGGCTCGGCTCGTACTCCTTGGGCGGGATCATCCAGGTTTCCGGAACCGGCAGCCCGAGCCGCATCATGGCGCAGTAGCTGGTGTGCTTTTCCATTGCCTGAATGGACCACGGATTATTGAGAACGTAGAGATCGTCAAGAAGAATCGCCTTTTTTATCCACTCCCGACTCGAGTGATACCAGTGGGTCACCCGGTCCAGCACGAGGTCGTAACGGCAGGGCTGCCGCAGATCGAAGGGCTCGATGGTGACCCTCTCGGTTTCGAAGCGCACGGTGTCGCCGTCGACCGGAATTCTCAGGTCGAGCTTCTCCAAGATCCGCTCGAACGAGATCGGCCAGTCGACGTCGGCCCCCAGAGAGAGCCCGATTCTGCGAGTGACCTCAGCCATGGAGCTGGCGAGTATAAGCGGGAGGAGCGGGAGGGGGACACAATACGTAAGATGGCCGTAAGGATGACCTCTCTTGGTGACCGTCTTGCCACTGCCAACCGGTCGTCCTTACGGCCATCTTACGTATTGTGTCCCCCTCACTCATAAACCATCCAGAGGGGACCGGGGAACAACCACGACAGTCCCACCCGCAGCCGGTCACGCCAGTTCTCCCAGTTGTGACCGTCCCTGGCTTCGACATAGCGCACGTCCATCCCGGTCGTCTGGAGTATCGGCAAAAGAGATCGGTTCTCATAGATGAGCGACTCGTAGATACCGCAGCTCACGAACAGGCTCTCGGCGGGGCTTCCCGGCGCTTCTCGAAACGCGTTCATGAAACTCACCACCTGGTCCCACTGCGGTCCGCGCCAGTTGTGGTCACCGATGTCCGTGAAAACGAACGAGCCCGACTGCAGCAGGAGCTTCCCGAAGCGGCCGGGATTGCGCCAGGCAGCCGAAAGCGTAGCCACCGCGCCGAGGCTGGCGCCCATGAGACCCCAAGCCGACCGGTCCGGGTCAACGGGAAAACGCCTCTCCAAGGCGGTGGGGACCTCCTCGGCGATGAAGCGATCGTGATCCGGGTTCGAGGTGTACTCACCGAGCCGATCGCCCGAATCCGTCATGGCCACGACGAGCTCGGGAATCTCGAGGCGGTAGATGAGGTTGTCGAGAACGGTCTGCAAGCCGGCGTAGCGCAGATAGTCGGCACCGTCGTGTACAAGGAGCACCGGATAGCGCCGGTTCTTGCGAAAGCGGGCCGGCACGTACACCCTAAGAAGCCGGTCTTCGTTGAAGGCTTGGCTGCGAACTGCGATCTCCTCCATCTCTCCAACTCGTGCCTCTTCGTCAGGGGTGGCCCACTCGGGCGTTTCATAGCCGACCCCTTGGTAGACGGAATTGGCGCCAAAGGGATCGTGGGCGACGAGCGGGTTGAGTGGATCCTGGATCCACTCGCCCTTGCCGTCCCGAACGACGTCGAGCTTGTATTCGACACGAGAGAGCTCGGGCAGCTCGAGCACCAAGTACCAGAGGTCGCTCTCCCCCAGCCGTGTAAATGCCAGCGAGGACTCGAGCCCGAAGATCCAGTGACGCAAATGGACTTCATCGGCCGGCCCGCGATAGACGAAGGTCGTCGTCGTGCCCTCCTGCAGCGGAAAGCTCCGATCGGCGAGAAACCGGTCGATGGCTTCCGGTGCGCTGGCATAGGCCTTCTCAAGCTCACGAACTGCCAAGCTCATAAAGACCTCACCCGGCCGACGTCATTCCGTTCGACCTCGAGCCGCTCGACGTGACCCTCGATGGTCAGCCTGCGGACCGGGGCCTCGGCCCAGACTGTCGTGCCCTCGATCTTCAAGTAATCACCGTCGTCCATGGGTACGCAAAACCGCGGGGCAAAGCGACGCGCGAGCTCGGTGATTCGGTCCGGGTCTCCGAGCTTGAGACGGCGGCGCGCATGAGGCATCGGCAGGATGCCGCTGTAAAGCCCGAGGCCCGACTCCAGAACCTCGGCATTGCCGAATCCCTGCGGAGGCGAGTCGTGAAACAAGACCACCCTCCGCGCCAGAGCCATCGCACCGGCCGACCAGGCCAGAACCGGTAGGTTACCGATCAGGCGATCGAGCCCGAAGAGCCTGAGGCGATTGAGGAGCACCGCCACGTGTCCGCCGGCTACCGCGACGGCATCGCAACCGGAGAGGGCTGTGGCTAGTTGCTCGCGCTGCTTGTTCACGGCCGGCCGCTTCAGTGGCGACCACTCTTCATCGAACCTGGCGTGCACCATCCGAACCCGCTCGAGATGCTCATCGTCCAGCCGCCGCACCCCCTTGAAGGCCGCCTTGCGCTCCGCTTCGAGGAGCTCCGCCTCGCCCTGTCGCCGCATCAGCTCGCGAACCGCGGCCATGGCGTGATCCAGCCGCAACCGGTAGAGCTCCTGGGCGCGTCTCAAAAGTCCCTGGCGTTCGCGATACGCCGCCGCCAATCCTGCGTCCGACTCGAACACCTGCTCGGCTCGGGCGTACAACCGAAGGTTGACCGTCCTGCTACCCAAGTGCTCGGCAAGGTCGTCGTCTTCAGCCTCCCGCTCCTGCCATCCGGCCGTGATCGCGGCGATGCGGCCGTCGATTCCCAGGTCGGCAACGACGCGATCGAGTATCGGACGCAGCCGTTGCGGACCGAGTAGAACAATCGCACCCATGGTGCAGACGTTTATAATGCATTCGGTTCCATTATTGAAAGGCGGTCAGGTGCACGTCATCTTCGTCGAGCCGAGCTTTCCTCACAGTCAGGTGGAGTTCGTGCGCAGCCTGGCAGAAGTCGGAGCAGCCGTCACCGGCATCGGGGAAACGCCCGCTGAGGCCCTTTCCGATTCGGTCAAGCGCTATCTGGATGGCTATGAGCGGGTCGACTCGGTCTGTCACGAAGAAGAGCTGCTGGCCACGGTCCGAAGCATCCAGAATCGTCGGTGGGTCGATCGGCTCGAGGCCACCGTAGAAGCCCACATCCTGCCGACCGCGAAGGTCCGCGAGGCCTGTTCGATCCCGGGAACCTCGGTTCGCACGGCATTCCTGTGCCGGGACAAGCCCGCGATGAAGGAGGCACTGCGACAAGCGGGAGTGCCCTGTGCCCGGTCGACGGGTGTCTCGACTCCGGAAGAGGCGCGCGATTTCGCCGAACGAGTAGGCTACCCGATCATTCTCAAGCCGCGCAGCTCTGCGGGCGCCGCCGGCACCTACCGGGTAGAGGGCGACAGCCAGCTCGAGGCTGCGATTCGCGCGTGTGGCATCGACCGCGGGGAGTCGACCGCGGCCGAAGAGTTCATCGAGGGTCATGAAGGCTTCTACGACACCCTCACGATCAACGGCCAGATCGCGCACGAGTTCATCTCGCACTACTATCCGGGAGTGCTCGAGGCCATGCGCACGCGCTGGATCTCGCCCTACTTCGTGACCACGAACCGGATCGAAGCCTCGTCGTACGACGAGGTGCGGGAGATGGGTCGGGCGGTGATCGAAGTGCTGGGCATCGAGACCTCGGCCACCCACATGGAATGGTTCTTCGGTCACAAGGGCCTCAAATTCTCCGAGATCGGGTGCCGCCCGCCGGGGGTTGGCGCTTGGGATCTCTACGCGGCGGCCAACGACATGGACATCTACAGGGAATGGGCCTCTGCGATCGTCCACGGCCGGACCGCTGCCAAACCGTCGCGCCGCTACTCGACGGGGATCATCAACTTACGACCCGACCGCGACGGCCACATCACGGGCTACGGCGGTCTCGACGAGATCCATGCCCGCTTCGCCTCTTCGGTTCTGGACAGCCACCTGCCGCCGCCGGGCACGGCCACACAGCCGGTCGAAGCCGGTTATATGGCCAACGCCTGGATCCGGATGCGCCACACCGACTATGACGAGCTGCGCCGGATGCTCGACACCGTGGGCCAAACCGTAAAGGTCTTCGCACGATGAGGGCGGCACGCTGACCGGATTCCGCGTTAGTCTTCAAGCATGCAGCTGCTTCTCTCCCGCGGCGCCCGCAGCGCCCTCCAGCTCGGCCCACCATTGGCCGAGCCATCCGAGAGAGGATCGCGCAGCCTCTCTGCGAGCTTTCGGGAGGCGAGGGGCCTCGCCGAACGGCTGACTCCGCTGCTGCCGCCCGACACCCGCAGGTTCTCCGCGGGCGAGCTCTACGCCCTCGGTCGGATCGAGCGGGCTCTCCACGCCTATCTGGATCGGTTTCTGAGGGAGCGCGATCCCGAGATCTTTGTCACGGCCCTGGCCGATCTCGACCGCCGTTTCGGCATGGAGACGATCAATCGCCTGCTGGGCTCGTTCGAAGACGAATACCTCCCCGATCGCCCAGGCCCGATAGCGCTAGATCGCTTCGAGTCCACGGCCGGCGATCTCGGACTCGCTTCGGACCGGCGTCAGGAGCTCCTCGCCGGGCTCCTGGTTTTCTCGATCGCCCACACCAACCCCGCCAATTCGAGGCTCAACCATCTGTTTCACTTCGGTGCCCTGGTCGCCGACGCCGCCTACGACTCGGTCATCCACGCTCTCACGGAGGTTCTGGCCCGGGCGCCGGGACTCTACGAAGATGACCAGAGCCTGATCATGGGTCTACGCAGACCGATCGACTCCGAGCCGGACTCGCTCGCCAACCAGCTCCGTTGGATCACCAAGCACTGGAACGACATCTCACCCGAACTCGAGCCGGAGCTCCTGGCCGCTCTCGATCTCATCGCCGAGGAAGAGAAGCCTCGGCTTCCACCGGGGCCAGGGCCGATCGAGGCGCCCTTTCTCGCACACCTGGACTCAGCCGATGTCCGCTACGGCTCCGACCGCAGCTGGATGTCGAACCTGGTCCTGGCCGCGAAGAACGCCCACGTATGGCTGCACCAGCTCTCGAGCCGCCACGGATGCGAGATAGACCGCCTCGACCAGATTCCCGATGCCGAGCTCGAGACTCTGGCCCAGCGCGGCGTCACCGGGCTCTGGTTGATCGGCCTCTGGGAGCGCAGTCGGGCCTCGCAGCGCATCAAGCAGCTTTGCGGCAATCCCGAGGCGGCCGGCTCCGCATACTCGCTGATCGGATATCGCATTGCCGACGATCTCGGCGGCGACGCGGCCCTCGAAGGTCTAGCGAAGCAAGCCGGCCGTTTCGGTATCCGACTCTCCGCCGACATGGTGCCCAATCACACCGGCATCGACTCGGACTGGATGATCGAGCACCCAGAGTACTTCCTGTCGGTTCCGGACTGCCCTTTCCCAGCCTACTCCTTTGACGGACCAGACCTATCGCGGGACCACCGGGTGGGCATCTTTCTCGAAGATCACTACTACGACCGAAGCGACGCCGCGGTGGTCTTCAAACGCGTCGACAACCAGACCGGCGTCGTGCGCTTCATCTACCACGGCAACGACGGCACGAGTACGCCCTGGAACGACACCGCGCAGCTCGACTATCTCAATCCCGACACTCGAGAGGCGGTAGCCAACACGATTCTGGACGTAGCGCGACGGTTTCCGATCATCCGCTTCGATGCCGCCATGACGCTGGCGCGTCGCCATATTCAGCGCCTCTGGTACCCCGAGCCCGGCACTGCGGGCGCCATTCCCTCGCGCGCCGAGCACGCCATGAGCACGAGCAAGTTCAACTCCCTCATGCCGCATGAGTTCTGGCGCGACGTTGTCGATCGCGCGGAGAAGGAGACTCCCGATACCCTGCTGTTGGCGGAGGCATTCTGGCTGATGGAGGGCTATTTCGTTCGCAACCTCGGCCTTCACCGCGTCTATAACAGCGCCTTCATGAATATGCTGCGCGACGGGGACAATCGCGGTTACCGCAGACTCGTCCGAGAGTCACTGGACTTCGACGCGGAGATCCTCCGGCGCTATGTCAACTTCTTGAGCAATCCCGACGAGGAAACCGCGATCGAGCAATTCGGCGACGGCGATCGCTACTTCGGTGCCTGCGTCATGCTCGCCACGATGCCCGGGCTGCCGATGCTCGCGCACGGCCAGATCGAGGGACTCACCGAGCGGTACGGCATGGAGTACCGGCGCGCCTACGTCGACGAGTCGCCCAACCAAGGCCTGGTCGAGCGGCACGAGCGGGAGATCTTTCCGCTGCTCCGTGAGCGCGCTCGTTTCGCCGATGTCGAAAGCTTCGCAATGCACGACTTCGTCGGGCAAGCCGGCGCGGTCGACGAGAACGTGCTGGCGTTTTCCCACGGTGTCGGCGGCGACACTTCGATCGTTGTCTTCAACAACCAGTACGAAACGGTGCGGGGAGCTCTGCGGCTCGATCGGAACCTCGGCATCTCGGGGAGCGCGCACCGAATCTGCGGGTTCCGCGATCGTCTATCCGGACACCACTTTCTTCGCGCCGCTTCGGCGGTCCATGACCTCGGTCTGGAGCTCGAGCTGGCCGGATACGAGTCCGCTGTCCTTGTCGACTTTCGTGAGCTCGACGACCGGGCCGACGTCTACGTCCGGCTGCAAGAGCGGGTCGGGCTGAGAGGCATCCCGAGTATCGAGCAGGCGGTTCAGGAAACCGAGCTCGAGGACGCCCGGACGGCTTTCGCCGAGGTTCTGGCCACCATCTGCGTAGCGGGCGACATGTCGGGTCCCGCCCTGCTCGCCCTCGAGAATCAGCTCGAGGAGCTCGACCGTCAGCTGGGAGGACTGCTCGAGGCAAGGCCCGAAGCCGAAGTCTCCGAGGGGCCGGAGGGCAGCGGCGGGCTCGACGCCTGGCTCGAAGGAATCTCACGCCTGGCTGTCGTCGAAGAGGAACTCGATTGGCCCGGTACAGAGCGAATGCGAGGTGCTCTCGAGCGTCTCCTGACCGGCGTGGAATGGGAAGCCGAGGCCCGATTCGCGCTCTCCGCATTCGCCCTCCTCGGGTATCTGCACCACCGATGGGGCAGGTCGGCGCTCGTTGCGCTCGATCCCGTCCGCGCCGCGAGCCGGGCCCTCGACAAGGTCGACATCTCGGACGAGCGCGCGCGCGAGCTGACCACCCTGGTCGAGGTTGCGGCGGTCGAGGACTGGCTCGAGACCGCTCCGCCGCCCGGACGAGAGGCCGCATGCGGGCTTCTCGCCGGCGCGAGAGAGAGCGACGCGGTCGCGCATCTGCTCGGCTACGACCGGGAAACGGACACCGCCGCCGTCGAGCAACTGGACCGTTTCTTGGCCTGGAGAGCTACTGCGGCGGCGCTCAGCTGGCTGGCTTCGGGAGAGGCAACGCCATCGCTGGGGCAAGTCGCCGAAGCCGTGGTGGGCTGGTGTGATGTCCTCGACCGCCTGCGCCTCGCCGTGGCGAAAACCGGCCATCGAATCGAGCCGGTGCTGGAGCGGCTGCGCGGCGGAAGCCAGCCGGAAATGTAGCGGTCGATTCTCGCGTCGACGATCCGATTCTCGGTCGACACGAAGGAATCGTGTCCCCGGTTACCCCTTCACCATCACCATCGCATGCGCCGGAAGCTCGAAGCGGCCTTCCAGCACTCGGCAGCTCTCCGGTGCCGCGGTATTCAGAACCTCACGCCAAGCGCCATTTGATTCCACAACCGGTAGCCGAACCTCCCGCGCCTCGTCCCCTGCATTCATGTAAAGGAGAACGGGGCCGGCAGCGGAGTGACGCCAGCCCATACCCAGCACCCGGTCGTTCGCGTCCGTCCACTCCTCCACACCGAGGGGGCGGCCGTCGCTGCCGAGCCAGACGAGGTCATCGGGGCCCGGAAAGCGCTTGCTCCCGAAGACACTTATCTCACGACGGAGCGTGAGAGCTCTCCGAACGAACTCCAGAAACTCGGCGCCGCGCCGGTCCGGCTCCCAATCCACCCAGGTGAGCGAGCCGTCCTGACAGTAAGCATTGTTGTTGCCGCTCTGGGTCCGGCCCAGCTCGTCACCATGCGCGAGCATCGGCACTCCATGGGACAGCGCCAGCGTAGCCACGAGGTTTCTCTTGGCGCGGTCACGCAGATCGAGGACCTCGGCGCTCTCGGTCGGACCCTCGACGCCCCAGTTGCGACTGAAGTTCTGGTCCCGACCGTCCCGGTTGTCCTCGAGGTTGGCCGAATTGTGCTTCCGGTCGTAAGAGGCCAGATCCTCGAGCGTGAAGCCATCGTGGCAGGCAACATAGTTGATACCACCCAGAGGCCCGCGGCGTTTCCCGGCCAGAAGATCGACGCTGCCTGCAATCCGTGTCGCGAGATCGCCCCGCCGCCCCGGATCACCACGCCAGAACGAGCGCACCGTGTCGCGAAACTGATCGTTCCAACCGGCCCAGCCGGGAGGGAACGAGCCCAGGCGATAGCCGCCCGGACCGATATCCCAGGGCTCGGCGATCAGCTTGACCCGAGACAGCACCGGATCGGAGCCGATGGCCTCGAGCAGCGAGGCGCGGGTCGAGAACACACCGTTCTCCCGACCCAGCGTGGTCGCCAGATCGAAACGGAAGCCGTCGACGTGCATCGTCTCCACCCAGTAGCGCAGGCAATCCAGTATTAGCGCCGCAACTTCCGGATGGCCGGCATGAACCGTATTGCCGCAGCCGGTGAAATCCACGTAGCGACTCCGGTCCGGTCTGTCCAGCAGATAGTAGAGGTCATTGTCGACACCTCGCAACGACAGGGTCGGCCCGGTCTCGTCCCCCTCGGCGGTGTGATTGAAAACCATGTCCAGAATGACCTCGAGACCCGCGCGATGGAGCTCCCGCACCATGGTCTGGAATTCGGTCACCTGCTGGCCCCTGGCGCTGCTGCCAGCGGTGGCGTAGCCGGCGTGCGGGGCGAACCAGGCCAGAGGGCTGTAGCCCCAGTAGTTGTCGAGGCGGCGCTCCATCAGGTGTCGTTCGCTGGTGAAGTGCTGAACCGGCATGAGCTCGACCGCCGTGACACCGAGACTCTCGAGATGCGCCACGACCGGCGGCGAAGCCAGTCCCAGGTACGAACCGCGAAGCTCCTCCGGAACCTGCGGGTGAAGCCGCGTCAGCCCGCGCACGTGGCATTCATAGATCACCGTCTCGCTCCAGAGCCGCTTCGGGCGGCTGTCGTCGCGCCAATCAAAGGCGGTGTCGACGACCACCGATCGGGTCTGGAAGGGGGCGCTGTCTCGAGCGTCCCGAAGATGGCCCGCACCTCGCATGGCTCCGTCGCGGAGAGCCTCGTTCCAGGTCACCGAGCCGGCGATAGCTCCCGCGCGAGGGTCCATCACCAACTTCGCCGGATTGAAACGATGTCCCTCGGACGGTCGGTAGGGTCCATCCACTCGGTAGCCGTAGAACTGACCCGCGGCGAGGCCGGCGACGTGGGTCGCCCAACGACCATCGCTCTCACGCTCGAGGCCGATGCGAGCGCTTTCCGAACCATCGGCGAGCTCGTCGAACAGACAGAGCTCCACCCCGGTCGCGTGCGGCGCCAGCAGCCGAAAGGTTACCCCGTCCGGGCCGAGCACGGCTCCGAGAGCGCTTTTCACCGATTGCCCGGAGCCTTCGGTGATCTTCACCGGCAACACTCTTCGTCGGCGGATTCCGCTCCGAGCCGACCCGACAGCTCGGTCAGACGCCGCAGCCGGGCCGCCTCCCCCTCTCCAGGCAGGTCGCGAAGTCTCCAGGCCCAGTTGCCTTCGGCCACACCGGGTGTGTTGAATCGAGCTTCGCTGCCGAGATCGAGCACGTCTTGGATCGGTGCAATCGCCATTCCCGCCACCGACTCGTGGGCCGCGCGAATCAAGTCCCAGGCGGGGTCCGAACCGTCGCTACCCAAGTAGTCGTGCACCCGCTCCCTGGACTCGGCATCGAGCCCTTCGTACCAGCCCCGCGTGGTGTCATTGTCGTGCGTGCCGGTGTAGGCCACGGTGCGCCGATTGTGACGGTGCGGCAGGTGGGAACTGTCGAACTCCCCGAACCCGAACTGGAGCACCTTGATGCCCGGCAGATCGAAACGCCGGAGCAAGTCGATCACATCCGGCGTGATGACACCCAGATCCTCGGCAACGATCTCGACCTCGCCCAAGCCCGCCGCAAAGGCCTCGAACAGGTCGGCGCCGGGCCCCGGCAGCCACTCACCCTCGCGGGCGGTGTCGGCCGACGCGGGCACGCTCCAGTAGCCTGCGAAACCGCGGAAGTGGTCGAGGCGCACGACATCGACCTGCTCGAAAGCCGCTCGCATCCGAGCCAGCCACCAGGCAAAGCCGTCATCGCGCATTCGCTCCCATCGATAGAGCGGGTGTCCCCAAAGCTGTCCATCTTCGCTAAAGGCGTCCGGCGGCACTCCCGACACCTCGCTCGGGTGGCCCTGCTCGTCGAGCGTGAACAGCTGCTGATGGGCCCAGACATCGGCGCTGTCACCGATCACGTAGATCGGAACGTCGCCGAAGATCTTGATCCTCTTCTCGGCAGCGGCGGCGCGCAGCCGGCGCCACTGGCGATGAAACAGGAACTGAGTCCAGGCCTGGTAGTCGATCTCGGCGGCGAGCTCCTCGCGAACCGCCTCGAGCGCCCCCGGTTCGCGAAGCCTCAGCTCTGTCGGCCATTCCATCCAGCTCACCTGGTCGAAGCGGGTCTTGAGTGCCGCGTACAGAATCCAGTCCTCGAGCCAGAACCGACGGCTCTCGTCCGCCGCAAATGCGGCGAGCTCCTCGAGCAGCGCATGGCCGCCGCTCTCGCGCACGTGACGCCAGGACTCACGAAGCATCGACTCCTTCTGATCCAGCACCGCGCCGAAATCGACGTCGTCCGCCGGACCGCTTCCAGCCAGGTCCTCGAGCATCGCCGCCGGCAGCAATCCGTCGGCAACCAGGTCTTCGGGAGAGATGAGCAGTGGATTCCCGGCAAAGGCGGACATCGCCCCGTAGGGAGCGTCCCCGTGACCCGGCGGTCCGAGCGGCAGGATCTGCCAAACCGTCTGGCCGGCCGACTCCAACCAGCCGAGAAAGGCTCTCGCGGTCGGTCCCAGGTCGCCGATTCCGTAGCCACCGGGCAGAGCGGTCGGATGGAGAAGCACACCGGCCGATCGCACCTGCATGGCCGGCATTCTAATGACTCGGCGCTCTCGAAAGTAGAGGCCACCCAGATGGATGCCCCGGCTTGGAGCTGCTCGCCGCATGTGGTAAAAAACGCGCGTTCCAGCGCATCGCGCCCTCCCTACAGCATGACCACGACAATTGCCAGCGAACTGCTTCGTGTGCCCGGCCTCCAGGTCACCGAGATCCGGCTGCCGGACGAGGTGGCTCGGCTCAGAGACCTGGCCTTCAACCTCTGGTGGACCTGGATCACCGAGGCGCGCCAGCTCTTTGCGGCCGCGGACACCGCCAGCTGGGCCCGCTACCGCAATCCCGTGGAGTTGCTTCTCAACATCGACAGTGAGCGTTGGGAAACCCTGCTCAATGACGACGCCTTCATGGCCCGATACACCGAGGTCATCGCGGCTTTCGACGCCTACATGGATCCCAACCGCGAAACCTGGTTCAGCCGCCGTGCCGCCCAGATCGAGAGCTCGAGCACGGCCCCCAGTTCGGCACACCCGATTGCCTACTTCTCGACCGAGTACGGCATCCATCAGTCCCTCGCGATTTACTCGGGCGGGCTAGGCGTCCTGAGTGGCGACCACTGCAAGAGCGCCAGCGACCTCGGCCTACCCTTCCTGGCGGTCGGTCTTCTCTACCAACGCGGGTACTTTCAGCAGACCATCGACGCCGACGGCTTCCAGAACCACTCCTATACCGAATACGACTTCCACCGCCTGCCCCTGCGGCGAGTGCTAGGTCCCCAGGGTCGCAAGCTGACGGTCAAGGTGCCCTTTCCAGGCCGCGAGGTCGGGGCCAAGGCATGGCTGGCCCAAGTCGGGCGCGTACCGCTGCTGCTGCTCGATACCGATCTGCCGCAGAACGATCCCGCGGACCGACCGATCGCCACCGTGCTCTACGTTCGTGGGCGCGAAATGCGCCTGGCCCAGGAGGCCGTCCTGGGCATCGGCGGCGTGCGCGCGCTCGAAGCGCTGGGCCTCGAACCTGCCGTGTGGCACATCAACGAGGGCCACAGCGCCCTGTTGCAGCTCGAGCGAGCTCGCAGCCACATCGCCAGGCACAAAACGTCGTTCGACCAGGCCCTCGGCGCGGTCAGACGCAACACGACCTTTACCACCCATACCCCCGTGCCGGCCGGCAACGAGCAATTCGACCGCTCCCTGGCCTGGAAGTACCTCGACACCTGGGCCCAAGACCTGGGGGTGGACACAGAGACGGTGATCGGCCTGGGAGCCGCCGATCATGGCGAGCCGAACCAGCCTCTCAACTTGACCGCCGTGGCACTCCGCACCAGCGCCTGGGCCAATGGCGTCAGCCGCTTGAACGGCGAGATCGCCGACCGCATGTGGCGCCACATCTTCCCCGAGCTGCCCGAAGGGCAAGCGGCGATCCAATCGATCACCAACGGAGTCCACGTTCCGACCTGGATGGGCCTCGATATGGGCGTTCTCCTCGATCGCGTACTGGGTGCGGATTGGCCCGAAGCGGTGCTCGAGCCCGACGGCTGGACCGCTCTCCTCGAAGCGACCGACAGGGAAGTCTGGCTCGCCCACCGTGCACAGAAGGAGCGTCTGTGCCGATTTGCGAAATCGCGTCTGCGCGAGCAGCACGGCAGAAACGGCCAGTCGCCCACCGCGCTTCGGGCGGTCTCGAAGTTCCTGGATCCCGACGCCTTGACGATCGGCTTCGCTCGGCGCTTCGCCACCTACAAGCGAGCCGGCCTGCTCTTCAGCGACCTTCACCGACTCCGAACCCTGGTCCATCACACCGACCACCCGGTCCAGATCATCCTGGCCGGCAAGGCCCACCCCGCCGACCGACCCGGCCAGGAGCTCATCCAGAGCATCTTCCAGCTCAGCCAGTCCGGCGACCTCCGCGGCAGCGTCGTCTTTCTCGAGAACTACGACATGCGGATCGCGCGCATGATGGTCCAGGGCTGCGACGTCTGGCTCAACACACCGCGTCGCCCCCTCGAGGCCAGTGGAACCAGCGGCATGAAGGCCGCCATCAACGGAACCCTCAACCTCAGCATCTCGGATGGCTGGTGGCCCGAGGGCTACGACGGCACGAACGGCTGGGTTATCGGAGACATGGGCGGAGAGTCCGTCCACTCCCTCACCGAGGAGTGGCAGCAGGACCAAGCCGACGCCCAATCGCTCTATCGCACGCTCGAGGAAGAGATCATTCCCGAGTTCTACCGGCGCAACGACGACGGCCTGCCGATCGAATGGATCGCCCGCATGAAGAGCTCGATCGTCACCGTCGGCCACCAGTTCTCCTCCCACCGCATGGTACGCGACTACGTCGAGCGAGCGTACTTGCCGTTCTCGACCGGATCCTCGGGCTAGCAGGGCGCGCGCGACGGGCGCTCGAAGCGAACGGCCCAGACCGGCGCCGCCGGCGACCGCTCCGAGCGATACAATGAGCAGGTGCCCGAACTCCGCACCTGAGGGAATGTCATGAACAAGATTCCGATCAGTGATTTCATGCAACGCGACCCGGTCACGGCCAAACCCGACATGCCCCTTATCGAGCTGGTCTCGATCCTGCGCGCGGGCGGCCGCCGCGGCCTACCGGTAACCGATGACGACAACCGGCTGGTGGGTGTCGTCAGCGAAACAGATCTCTTTCTGAAGGAGCATCCCGTACCCTTCTCGACCGAGAAGGTACCTTCATTGCTCGGTCAGGTGATCGACAAGCAGCAGGTCGATCAGGTCAATAGGGTTCGGGAGATGAAGGTCGGACAGGTGATGACTCAAAGGGCGGTCACGGTTCGGGAGGACGCGACACTCGAAGAAACCGCTCTGCTCATGTGTGAGCGGCACCTGTCCATGGTGCCGGTGGTCTCGGACGGGGTCCTGGTGGGAGTCGTGCGGCGCAGCGACATTCTCGCGATTCTCTACCGCGATCAGGGCTGAGCGCGCGCGAGCCGCGCCTACCTGCTACGATTCGCGGCGTTTACGAACTGCACACAAAGGGAGGATAGAGCGATGAAGAGAGCTTTGGTTTGGACGCTTGCCTTGGTTTTCCTTGTACCCGCAGCCTGGGCGGCCGACAACGGCTGGCCCGCAGACTTGGCCGACGTCGAAGCCCTGGTCGCGAGCAAGATGAGTCCCGTTCCCTACGACCGGGTCAAGGTTCGCCGGAGCAACGGCGTCATCGATGTTTCGATCAAGCTCAAGAACCTGCCTCGCCAGCTCCGGACGCTGGCTCGGCAGAGAACCGAGGACGACGTGTTTCTCGGCGGACCGGTCGTCGAGCTGTTCGAGCCGAGTCTGGAGTTCGACATCGTCAGCTTCGACCTCTTGCCGATCGCGGACCGTGTTTCCTACTATTTCGGCTTCACCGTGTTCAACTTCGGCAGGAAGATCAAGCTGCCCGCCTCGATAGCCGTCAACAGCGGCGCCGGACAGGAATTCGAGAACAAGAAGAAGAAGTACCCGATAAAGAAGAACCGGCTCCAGCTGCGCTTTATCGAGAGGACCGTCGACGGTCCCGGACTGCACGAGCTCGCGATTACCGTAGGCCCCTGGGAGCAGCTCTCATACTTCTGCGTGTCTTGCGGCTAGTCAGGCCGACAGAAGCCAAGGAAGCCGATCGCAACCTCTAGACGCGGCGCTCTCGCCGCGAAGGTAGCCGTTTCTCCCCCCTGGGAGCTGTGGCTGGCGAGCCTCGGCGGAGGCCTCCTGCCTACCAACTCGTCCGGTACAGCATCCAGTAGATGACGACTCCGGTCACTGAAACGTAGAGCCAGACGGGCAGCGTCCAGCGCGCGATCGCGCGGTGCTTCTCGAAGCGACCGCGAAGGGCTCGATAGACGGTAATACCGGCCAGGAAGGGCACCGTGGCGGCGAGCACGGTGTGGGTGAGGAGGATCGTCAGGTAGATCGTTCGCGCTGTGCTGGTGCCGGGGAATCGTGTCGACCCCGCCTGCGAATGGTAGTAGAGATACGAAGCCAGAAAGAGAACCGAACAGGCCAATGCCGCCAGCATCGCGGCCCGGTGGGCTTCGGTCTTGCGCTGGCGGACCAGAACGTAGCCGACCATCAAGAAGACCGCGGCGGTGGCGTTCAGGCCGGCGTTGACGGACGGGAGCATGCTGACGTCCATCGGCGTAGTGTAGCGTTGGCGAGACGGGCTCGGGCTTGGAAGATCTGCAGCGCTCCAATCTGCGCTTCGGCGCCGATCGGCGGAGCAGCCGGCCAGGGGACGGCTCGAGCTGGAAGGCCTGTGTAGTGTCGGCTTTCGCCTTCGCGCCGCTGCGCGCAAGCCTATTGAAGCCTCCGATTCGATCTCGCAAGCGCTTGCGGCGAGCCCCCTGGCCGGCTGCCCGCCGAATCGGCTCGGCCTCAGCGCATGTCCAGCCACCGTCGATGCGAATAGCCTTTCTCGGCCTTGCCAGCGTGGCGAGCGGAGGGGGAAGCGAGGAGCAGCGATTCCTGTCCCGAGTCTCTCGGAAGGATGCCCGCAGTCAGAGCCCCTGCGCTTGAAAGGCCGGCCGCGTGCCTCTTGCAAGCGAGCCATCGGCGAGCGAGAAGAGCGCACCGGCGGCCTACTTTCCGCTCGCTCTACTTCAGCCAAGACGGTTGACACCCTTCGCTTCGCTCGAGGGCAAGCGGAGTTCGACCGCTACACTCCGAACAGCTACTTGCCCGGCTCCTTGAACGCTTTGCGGGCGGCCACAACCCGAGCCCGCACGGCGCAGCCCGGCAGGTGATCGTTCACCAGCCCCATGGCTTGCATGAACGCGTACATGGTGGTCGGCCCCACGAAGCGCCAGCCTCGAGCCTTCAGGTCCTGGCTCAACGCGACGGACTCCGGGGTCTTATCGGGAAGGCCGGTGGGCGGTTTCTTCGGCTCGAACTGCCAGAAGAAAGCGGCCAGGCTACCGAACTCATCGACCAAGTCCCGGGCTCGGCGGGCGTTGCCGATGACCGCCTCGATCTTGCCGCTGTGCCGCACGATGCCGGAATCGCGGAGTAGACGTTCCACGCTGCGCTGGTTGAACCGCGCTACCTTCTCGAAATCGAAACCTCGAAACGCCCGCCGGAAATTCTCGCGCTTGCGCAGAATCGTGAGCCAGCTCAGCCCCGCCTGAAACCCCTCGAGCGAGACTTTCTCGAACAGGCGGATGTCGTCCGAAACCGGGAAGCCCCACTCGGTGTCGTGATAGCGGACGTACTCGGGATCGGCGCCGCACCACCAGCAGCGCTCGACGCCGTCCGAACCGGTGACAATATGCTTCAAAACGCGCCCCGGTCAGCCCTTCTCGACCAACGGATCGATCCAAGCCCGGTGGCGAGCTAGGCCGCCGGCTCGGCGGCTTCCGCCATGGGTTCGGGTTCGGGCTCGGGCGCGGGCGCGACGAAGGGATCTTGGGCCGCCAGCCACGATTCGAAGCCACTCTCTTCATGGACCGTGTAGAAACCCCTCATCCGGTAGTGACCGAGGCCGCAGAGCTGCGCACAGGCGATTTCCCAGCAGGTCTTCTCGGCGGCACAACCGGGAAACGTCGATTCCTCGGGCGTCGTCATCTTGGCCGTGAACCGAACCGGGATCTCCTGCCCGGGAATCGCGTCCTGTTTGACCCTCATCACGGGTAGGAAAAAGCTGTGAATCACGTCCTTGGTCGACAACAGCACTGTGATCGGCCGATCGACCGGAAGGTGAAGCTGGTTGACCGAAACGACATCATCGTGGCTGGCGGGATCCTCGGGATCGAGGCCGAGCGGGTTGGTGCCGCCGGCCATCAGGTGCGGGTCCGAACGGCCGAACACGCCATCCTCTCCGGGATAGTGGATATTCCACGCAAACTGCTCGCCGACCACTCGGATCTCCAGCGGATTGGCATCCTCCGCATGCGGCGCCACCCAGCGCGCCCAAGCCGGGATCGCAAAACCAATCAGAATAATCGCTTCGAACACGACCACACCGACCTCGAGCCAGGTCGAGACATGTGACTTGGAGCCCTCATAGCTGGCCTGCGGGCTCTTGCCCGCTCGGAATCGAAAGAGCACGACGAGGAAGTAGATCGCCCAGCCGACGAACAGAAGAGCCATCAACCAGTGCACCAGAGCGTTCATGTTGTCGAGCTGGGCGCCGTGCGTCGACGCGTCGATGGGCATCCAGCGGGCGAGAAAATTCTTCATCTATCGTTCTCCCTCGATCAGGTGGAACTGCTCCCTCAGCCTTCGTAGCTTCCGGGTGCGGTACCAAATCGATCCAAACAAGCCCACGAAGCCGACTTGCACAACGGCGACCACTCCCAGAAGGGTGACGATGCCGTTGTTCATTCCGGCCGTCATGTCCGAGCCCTCCCCGCCGTAGCAGACCGCGCACGCGCCGGCCGGCTCGGCCAGGCCGAAAGCCAGAGTCAAAACCGCCGCGGCCGCCAGCGCCAGGGCTCGCCGGCTACTTCTCATCGAGTTCCGACAACTTCTTGTAGACCTTGAAGCCGTAGACGATGAGACCCGCCCCGAGCACAAAGCACAGGACCGCCAGGCCGAGACCGGTGCCATTGCCACGCTCCAGGTACTGGTCGGTTCCCCAGGCGCCGACGCCCAGACACATCAGCACGCTGACCGCAACGAAGAAGATATGAAAGGCCTTGAGTGACATGGCTGGCTCTTTACAGTGGAATCTGGCTGGCACGCGTACCGATGGGCAGAATCATCAGCGCGCCAAAGAAGACCGCCGTCAAGATCAACAACGCATAGATCGCCTGTTTCTCGGAAATCAAGTGCATGAAGACCGCGGCAACGAGCCCTGCCTTGATGCACGCGATAAGCAGAGCTATGAACACCGCCGTCGCCGGCGCGACATCCAGATAGCTGACCGTGACCGTGATGACCGTCAGCAGAAACAGTGCCAGACCGATAATCCAGTAGCGCCGAATCTCGCTGCGAATCTCTTCCGCTGAATGACCACCCATCGTTGTCGGCCCCTTTACAGAAGATAAAGCGTGGGAAACAGGAAGATCCAAACCAGATCGACAAAATGCCAGTAGAGACCCACCGTCTCGACCCGGTTCACGAATCGCCGAGGCTGGCTCTTCCACATCTTCGAGCCCGGTCCCCAGAGGTAGACCAGAACGATCAAACCGCCGACTACGTGAAGACCGTGCAAACCGGTGAGCGTGAAGTAGATGCCCAGGAAGTTCGAGGTCTCAGGATACAGGTGATGTGAAAACTTGGCCGAGTACTCGACGGCCTTGATGCCCATGAAACCGAACGCGCAGAGGATCGTCAGGCCCATCCAGAGCCGGAACTTGGCGAACTCCTTCAAACGCAAAGACGCCCAGGACATGACGATCGTGACACTGGAGAAGATGAGGACCAGCGTGTTGACGAAGGCGAGTGGAACGCTCAATTCGTCCGACCACCGATGCGCTTCGCCGTGCAGGCCCAGCGCTTCGGCCACCTCGTGCGGAATCGTCATGAATCCCGGGTCACCGGTTCGAAGCAGCACGTACGACGAGAAGAGCGCTCCGAAGAGCATCACCTCGGAAGCCAGGAACAGCCAGATTCCGAGCTTGGCATTGTACAGACCGGTATCCGGCCGTTCTTCGACGGTGTAGGGAATCTGCACCTCTAGCCCTCCTTCCCCGGGGCGGTCTGCGGGAGATAGCCGTTCGGAGCTCCCGGAGCGCTGTACTCATAGGGTCCGTGATGAACCACCGGCACCTCATGGAAGTTGCCGTGCCCGATCGGTGGCGACGGCGCCGCCGCCCATTCGAGCGTCGTCGCCTGCCAGGGGTTGGAGTCGACCTTCTGACCCTTCCTGATCGACCAGAACAGATTGACGATGAAGGGCAGCTGCGCGATCAGCAGGCCGAACGCGCTCATTGACATGAAGACGTTCCATTCGAGCACCGGCTGGGCATGGGCGTACTGCTGACCGCCGTCCCAGAGCCGCCGCGACACGCCGGCCAGGCCCTGGATGAACATCGGCCCGAAGATGCCGTTGATGAAGATGAACGACGGCCAGAAATGAAGCTTGCCGAGACCTTCGCTCAGCTTCCGGCCGGTGATCTTCGGGAACCAGTAGTAGATCCCGGCGAAGATCGCGAAGATCGTCCCCGGTGCCACGACGTAGTGGAAATGCCCGATCACATAGTAGGTGTCGTGCAGGTGGATATCGGTCGGCGCGAGCCCCAGGGGCAGCCCGGTCAAACCGCCGATGCCGAACATGGGCAGGAACGCGAGCGCGAACAGCATCGGGGTGTTGAAGCGGATCGAGCCCCCCCAGAGCGAGATCAGCAGAGCGCTCAGAATCACCACCGAGGGCACCGAGATGATCATCGTCGTGGTCTGGAAGAAGGAGCTGATGGTCGTGCCCATTCCAGTCAGGAACATGTGATGGGCCCAAACGATGAACGACATGAAACCGAGGAAGATCGAGGCGTAGACCATCGACTTGTAGCCCCACAGGGGCTTTCTGGTGTTGTTGGCGATCACCTCGGCCACGATGCCCATGGCCGGCAGGATCAAGACATAGACCTCCGGGTGCGCCAGAAACCAGAACAGGTGCTGCCAGAGCAGCGGGCTGCCGCCACCGACCTTGTCGACCACCTCGCCGGCGACGACCAGGCCGCTGGGCGAGAAGAAGCTGGTATTGAGAACCCGGTCCAGGAGCTGGAAGATGCCGGCAGCCTCGAGCGGCGGAAAGGCCAGCAGCAAGAGGAAGGAGGTCACCAGCTGCGCATGAACGAAGAACGGCAGCTTCATGAAGGTCAGCCCCTTGGCCCGAAGCTGGAAAATGGTCACGATGAAGTTGACCGAGCCCAGGAGCGAAGACGTGATTAGCAGCACCATTCCGATGAGCCACCAGGTCTGACCCTGGGTGGCGATGGTCGAGAGCGGCGGATACGACGTCCAGCCCGAGTTCGCCGCCCCTCCGGGCACGAAGAAACTCGAGAACATGACCAGGCCGCCCGGCAGGTAGCACCAGTAACTCGCCATGTTGAGCTTCGGAAACGCCATGTCGGGGGCGCCGATCTGGAGTGGCACCACGTAGTTGCCGAAAGCGCCGACCAGCAGCGGAACGACGCCTAGGAACACCATGATGGTGCCGTGCATCGCGCCGAGCTGGTTATAGAACTCGGGCAGCATGATCCCGCCCGGGGCATTCGCTTCGCCCAACAGGCCCGCGATCAGCGGAATGGGCCGGCCGGGCCATGCCAACTGCCAGCGCATCAGGATCATCAGAAAAAAGCCGAAAAGCAGGAAGAACATGGCGGTCAAGGCATACTGGAGCCCGATCACCTTGTGGTCCTGGGAGAAGATGTACCTCCTCCAGAACGGGTCGTGGTGATGATGGCCGGTGTGCTCCTCCGCCTCCGGCGGCGGCTTCTCCAATACACTCATCCGCAAACCCTCACTGGCTGTTTCTCAAGGGGCGGGGCCCCTCACAGACGATCCCTCTGTCCAAGAGTCCGGCGGAGTCTATGACAGCACTTGGACCGGAGCAAGGCGGAGGGAGCCCGACCGGCGATGACACAATGGGTCTCATGAATCGGGCCCGAAAGGCCTCAAATGCGATGATCCTGTTGACTCTGGCGGCCTGCGGAAGCGACCGCAACGATTGGGAAACCGGCGGTGAGGGGTTACAATCCGTGCTTCCTCGCCGATCTCGAGCCGCCCCATGAGCGAATCCGCGCGTCCACAAGAGCCCGAGCTGTCGATCATCGTTCCCGCCTACAACGAGGCGGAAAACCTGCCCATTCTGGTCTCCGAGATCCGCAAGGCGCTGTCCTGGGCCGAGTCGACCTACGAGATACTCCTGATCGACGATGCCTCGACCGACGCCTCGGCCGGGGTCATGCGTCAGCTCGCTGCCGCCAATGAGCACGTGCGCTTGATCAGGCACGAGCGCAACCTGGGCCAGTCCGCAGCTCTCATATCCGGTTTCGAGCACGCCCGCGGCGCCATCGTGGTGACCCTGGACGCCGATCTCCAGAACGACCCGGCCGATATTCCTCGGCTGCTCGAGGAGCTCGACGACTGCGATGTCGTTTGCGGTATCCGAGCCCGGCGCCAGGACAGCTGGCTGCGCAGGGTCTCCTCTCGAATCGCGAACGGTGCGCGCAACTGGATGACCGCCGAGTCGATCACCGACGTCGGCTGCTCCTTGAGAGCCTATCGAGCCGAGTATCTGCGGCTGCTGCCGGTCTTCGACGGCATGCACCGGTTTCTGCCCACGCTCCTACGGCTCAACGGTGCCCGCATCCGCGAGATCGAGGTCAACCACCGACCGAGACGCTTCGGCACGAGCAAGTACGGTGTCCACAACCGGCTGTGGCGCGGGATCGCGGACCTCTTCGGGGTGCGCTGGCTCCAGAAGCGCTGGATCGACCGCTCGGTCGCGCACGAGGTGCAGGGAAACGGAGTCTCTCCAAGCTCGCAGGCATCCGCCGAGCAAGCCGTGTCCACGCCCGGCTCTTCAACCGGTGATTCCAACGAAATCTGAACCGGCTCGAGCGGATTGTTGAAAGCGCCGACCTGATCTGATGGGCGGATCGAGCCGCTAGCCCGACAGCGCATTATCGAAGTCCTCTATCAGCTCGTCGAGATCTTCTATCCCGACCGAGACCCGCACCAGGTCTTCGGTGATCTTCAGCCGCTCCCTCTCCTCCGGCGTTTGGCCCAGGTGGGAGCTGCGAGCCGGGCGCACGACCAGTGTTTCGGGCCCTCCGAGACTGGCCGCATGCACCGGGATTCGCACGCGCTCGAGGAATCGCTCGGCGGCCTCGCTCGACCCCAGATAGAACGAGAGCATTCCCGATGTGCCGGTAAACAGCTCGCGAGCGTAGACATGCCCAGGATCGCTCTCCAACCCGGGATAGTTCACGTTCTCTACCGCCCCGTGGTTGGAGAGAAACTCGGCCACCGCGAGGCCGTTCCGGTTGTGGCGCTCCATGCGAAGCGCCAGCGTCTTCAGGCCCCGCTCGAATAAAAAGCAAGCGTGCGGGTCGGCCGAGCCCCCGGTGTGGAGCATGAGCTGACGCACCCTCTCGACCTTCTCGGCCGAACCGATCACCGCACCCGCAACGATGTCGCTATGGCCGTTCAGGTATTTGGTGGCGCTATGAACGACCAGATCGAACCCGACCTCCAGCGGACGAAAATTAACCGGCGTCGCGAAAGTGTTGTCGATCACCGAGATTAGGCCGTGCTCGCGGGCAAACGCCGCGATCCCGGCGAGATCCCCGACCTCCATCAGCGGGTTGGTGATCGACTCCACGTAGACCATCCGGGTCTCCGAACGGAGCGCGTCCCCCCAGGTGTCGGGCGCGCTCAAGTCGATCGGGCTGTGTGAGATCCCCAGCCGGGGCGCGTCGTGGTCCAGCAGGCTCTGGGTGCCGCCGTAGAGCGTCCTCTGGGTCAGAACATGCTCGCCACTGCCGACGAACGCCAGCAAAGCGTTTGAAATCGCCGCCATGCCGCTGGCGGTGACCAGCGCCTGCTCGGCGGACTCGATCACCGCCAGGCGCGCCTGGAGCGTCAGGTGGCTGGGAGAGTTGGACAGCCGGAGATAGCGCACCTCGTCATATGCGGCCTCGTCCGCCATCAGATAGTTGGCCGACTGGAAGACCGGCGACACCACTGCGCCGCCGATTCTCGGGCTCGGCGTGCCGGCGTGAACGACGTTGGTCGCCAACGTCTTGAAGCGTCTCTTGTACTCGGTCACAGCAGCTCCCTTCGGTAAGTGCTTGGAGCGCTAGCCTATATCGGGGACACCCTCCCCGGCGTCTCCTTCCGACTGGCTTTGCTCGACTGGACTCGAGTCCTAGCGAAGCAGAAAATCTCGCTCGACGTGCCAGACGCCGTCGGCGTCTCGCTCGAGCGGCCGAACCGTCGAGGTCCGGGTCAGATCGCGCTTGCGGCGCTCGGGCACGAGCTCGTCGTCGGCAAACTGGAGGTCGCGGCGCTGGCGAGCGATCTCGTCGCTCCAGAGCTCGAAATGGATGTGCTCCGGGACGCCGCCCGTCGGGTAGGAGCCGGGCCGAATCGTAGTGAGCGAATACTCCCCGTCTTGGTTGGTGTGGACGACCGCACACAGGCGAGCGTCGCTTTCGTTCTCGCCTCCAGGCGAGTAGTAGCCATCTTTGTCGGTCTGATACGCGAGGATATTGACCCCGGCCAGCGGCGTGCCGCTCGAGTCGAGAACACGCCCGGTGACCTTCATCGGGTCACCGGGCTCGCCGTCTGGCGCCATGCGCCCGTCAGAGCCTGCCGCTACAGCACCGCGGCAGTCCCCCCTCCGCTGCGCCTCGGTGGGTGCCACTCCGAGGGTGATGAGTAGGAGAGCGGCAGCGAAGGTGGCGGTGGAGCGTGGCGTCATCGGCATAGTCTGTCCTACGTGGAAAGCGTCCAGAAGTTCACTGGCAAAGCCCAGCGCTCGCCCCCAAATCACGCTTCGGTCGCTCTCCAACGACCGCACCAAGTGTGTCGGTGCTCTGCTCGTTGGCCTTGTCGCGCACGCGAAACGGTATCCAGCAGCGCCGATCGAATGGGGCGTGGCGGCAACAGGTGAGCGATCCGCGACCAGACGGAGAGCTACGGCCCAGTGATCTCGATCCGCGCCACGTAGTCACCACGCTCTGGGGTGACCCCCTCCTTGGGGTGCGGATCGACTTCCAGCAAGCGCAGCTCGTAGCCGAGAGCCTCCGCGGTCTCGGGCTCGCGCCCGACCCGGCGCAGCAACTCGACCTCGAGCGGCTTATCGTCGCCGCGCGCCGCCTCGACCGTCACGACCATCTGGCCAGCCCATATGCACTTGACGCCGATCGGGCAGCGCGAGTCTTCGAGCTCGAGCCAGCGTAGCTCGAGCTCCTGAAACTCTACGGTCTCGTCGTATCGCAACGTAATCTCGGCTGCGGTACCCTCGCCCGGCGAGTCCGAGCTCTGCTCGACCGCGGCCGGGATGGGCTCAGGGCTCACCGGCGTCGCGCCGCCGCAGCCGGCGGCGAGCGCGATCACCATGGCCAAAACAAGGCTCGATACCACCATCAGGACTCTAGGTTAGCACCTGCCTCGCTCGCCCCGGTCACTGCTGCTACAGTCAGCGGCTGATTTTGCAGTCGAGATCTCGGTGCGAACCGGAAACCCTCATCTTCTCCACCGGATCTGCCAGGGAGCGTCAATCGCTCTTCTGGTCTTCGCTGGCTGCGCCCAGGAGGTCGAAAGGCGCCCGGCGGACAGGGCCCAGGCCTCCGCTGCTTCCGGCTCGACGTCGACGCCGATCTTTGTGGACGGCGCCCGCGAGGCCGGTCTGGACTTCGTGCATTTCAACGGCATGTCCGGCGAGCACTACATCAGCGAGATGATGGGCGGCGGCGCGGCGCTCTTCGACTACGACAACGACGGCGACCTCGACCTCTATCTCACCCAGGGCCGCATGCTCGGACAGGGCAAGACGGTGGCGGACGCCAGCTTCCCGCCGCAGCACCCGGAGCCCTTCACCGACCGGCTCTACCGCAACGACCTTCGGGCCAGCTCCACGGAGCTCCGTTTCACCGATGTGACCGAGTCGAGCGGCACGCTCTCGGACGGCTATGGAATGGGAGTTACGGCCGCGGACTTCGACAACGATGGCTGGATCGATCTTTACGTAACCAACTTCCGCTCTAATCGGCTGCTCCGAAATCAGGGGGATGGCACCTTCGAGGACGTCACCGAAGCGGCCGGCGCCGATGACCGGCGCTGGTCGGTCGCCGCGACGTTCCTGGACTTCGACCGCGACGGCTGGTTGGACCTCTTTGTCGGCAACTACGTCCAGTTCTCGCTCGCCGCTCATACCCCCTGCCCCACGCCGAGCGGTGCCGCCAACTACTGCGGACCCGGCGCCTACCAGCCGGCGCGGGACAGCCTCTTCCGGAATCGCGGAGACGGAACCTTCGAGAACGTCTCCAACAGCGCGGGCATCCGCACCGAGCACGGCGCTGCGACCCTGGGCGCGGTGGCGACCGACTTCGACGCCGACGGCTGGATCGACCTCTTCGTGGCCAACGACTCCATGGCCAATTATCTTTGGCTCAACCAGGGCGACGGTCGCTTCCAGAACCAGGCTCTGCTCGCGGGAGTAGCGGTCAACCAGAAGGGCCAGCCCGAAGCCAGCATGGGGGTGGACGCCGGCGACTTCGACGCCGATGGCGACGCCGACCTGATCCTGACCCACCTGAGTCAGGAGACCAATACCGTCTACGTCAACGACGGCACCGGGCTGTTCGAAGACCTATCCACCGCATCCGGGCTGGGCCTGCCGAGCCTCGTCTACACTTCCTTCGGCGCCGGCTGGTTCGACTACGACAACGACGGCTGGCTTGACGTGCTGACGGTCAACGGTGCGGTCGTGGGTCTGGAGGCTCTGATGCGAGCCGGCGATCCCTTCCCGCTCCACCAGACCAATCAGCTCTTCCGCAACTTCGGTGGTGAGCGGGGCGCCGGGCGCTTCGAGGAAGTCACAGCGCGTGCCGGCATTGTCCTCGAGCTGTCGGAGGTCAGCCGCGGCGCGGCGTTCGGTGACGTCGACAACGACGGCGATACGGACGTTGTGGTCGTCAACAACAACGGACCGGTGCGGCTGCTGCTGAATCAGATCGGACAGGACCGGAGCTGGGTCGGGCTCAGACTCGAAGGCCGAGGTCGTGACATGCTCGGAGCCGAGGTCCTGATCTCGCCCCAGGGGAGGCCGGCGAGCTGGCGGCGGGTCCACACAGACGGCAGCTATGCCTCGGCCAGCGATCCGCGCGTCCTCGTCGGCCTGGGCGACGCCGTCGCTGTCGGCCGGATCGAAGCGCGATGGCCCGACGGCGCGGCCGAAGAGTGGCTCGACATCGAGGCCGGGAGCTACACCACCCTACGTCAAGGCGAAGGGTCTCCCCTCGACACCGGCTAGGTCAGCGCGCCGGAAACACGTCTTTGGGACCTGCGCAGCAGCTCTGTCCGCTCTCGTAGCGAGCCAGGTTGCGTTCCAAGCGTTTCGCATCGGCGGCGTGGCCCAGCTTTCTGGCCTCTGCAAGCACCGCGCGCTGCTTGTCCACGGCGTCTTCGAAGCGGCCCACCTCGGCGAGGGCCATGGCTTGCGTCTCCACGTAGGATGGCACGGTCGCGGTATTCAGAGCCCGGGAGATCAGAACGAGCGATCGCTGCCCGTCGCGTAGTGACGAGTCCGGCGCGGCGGCCAGCAAGCGCGCCAGCGCATGGACCGCGACAATCTCGTCCGGAATCCGCTCGACGGCTTCATCGAGCGCCGTCTTAGCTTCACCGAAGCGGCCCAGGTGCATGAGGGCCGTGGCTGCACCGAGCCGGGCGCTCCCGTCATCGGGCCTGAGCTCGCTGAATCGAGCGAAGTGCGGGAGCGCCTCCTCCAGGTTCCCGGTTCCAGCCAGAAGGTTCGCCACGTTGAAGTGAGCCGGCGCGAGCCGCTCGTTGTGGTCGAGCGCGAGACGGAAGTGCTCCAAGGCTCGGTCCCGGTCGCCCTGGCGCAGGTGGAACGTCGCCAGATTGAAGTGGGTCCGCCCCAGGGTGGCGTCGTCCGCCGTCAGATCGAGCACCTTCCGGTGGTGGGCGATGGCCCCAGGGAGATCGCCGCTCTGCGCCAGTGCGATGCCCAGGTTGAGCTGTGTCTGGGCGTTTTCGGGATCCTGCCGCACCACCTCCCGCAGCTCCAGAATTGCCTGGGGCACCTTCCCCGCCTGCGCCAGCACGGTCCCTAGACGCGAGCGGGTTTCGAGGTCATCCGGGTCGATCTCGAGAAAACGCCGATAGTGTTCTTCGGCCTCGCCGAACCGGCCTAGCCTGGCGAGGGAGCTGGCGAGGTTGAACCGGGCCTTCTGGAGCTCGGGCTCGAGCTCGACCGCGAGCTGGAGATGCTGGAGGGCGCTCTCGTTGCTGCCCTGCTCGGCGAGCGCGGCGCCCAGATCGGCATGGGCCTGGGCGTTGTTCGGCGCCAGGCGCGCCGCGGCCTCCAGCTGCTCCACGGCGCCGTCCAGATCCCGGAGCAGGGTCAAGACCGTAGCCAGACTCCGGCGGGCCATCGCATCTTCAGGATCGGCCTGGATGGCCAGGCGGTACGCGTTCACGGCGACGGTGAGCCGACCGTCGCGCAGCGCCGTGTTGCCCTGGATCAGGTACGGCGCGGCGCCCGTGGCGAGGCTGTTCACCTCAGCCATCAGGGGGTCCGAGATCGCTACCTTCACCGGACCGCTCTGCGACAAATGACTCTCAGCCTCCCCGAGTTGGCCGAGCTGACGGTAGGCCTGGCCCAGGTGATAACGGATCACCGAGGCGCGAGGCTGAAGGGTCAGCGCCTTGTCGAAGTGCTCGATCGCCTCCTGGTAGCTGCGGCGCTCGGCCGCGACCCGGCCCAGCCCGTACTCGGCCGCGGCCAGCGACGGATCCAGGGACCGGGCGGTCTCGTAGAGCGCGTGCGCGCGATCGATATTGCCGCGATCGAGCTCCAGGTTGGCCAGCCGGATCAAGGCCGGCAGGTCCCGTGGCCGGAGCTCGACGGCTTTTTCGAAAGCCGCGGCCGCCTCCTCGAGGTTGCCACGGCGGGCCGCCAGAACGCCGAGGAAGTACGCCCAATCGAAGAGCTCGGGGGCGAGGGCATGGGCCTTCCGGTAGCAGGCCTCCGCGGCTTCGACCAACCGGTGCGCCTGGTAGAGCTGGCCCAGGCGCCCGATCGCCTGCGCCCGCTCGGCCTCGAGCACGTCGCCTCGGAGCAGCAGAGCGTCGAGCTCCGCACGCTGCGCCTCCAGGGTGCGGGCCACGACCGGCTCCATGTCACCCAGGGGCGGATGCGGGATCGTGGTTCCGGACTGCGCAGGAGCGTCCGGATTCCCTGGCTCCGCTGGCTCCGCTGGCTCCGGCGGCGCGGCGCAACTGCCGAGGATCAAAACCAAGGCCACCGCGACCGGGAGAAGCGAGAGCCCCCGCCGGATCGAAGATTCGCCGGCCAGATCGAACATCAGCCGATGATCGCGGTGAAGTCCCCGCCGGCGGCGACGCTGAAGCCGTCGCGGAAAACGATCTTCCGCCCGGCGCGGAAGGTGACGTCGTCCCCGCTGCCGATAGCGTACGGACCGGCGGTGATGTCGAGACAGGCCACGACGACCTCCGGATTGTCCATGGGGCTTCCGGTCAGGTCGATGACGGCCTGATTGCAGCCCGCGGTCGAGAGCCCGACGGTCTGCGACGGTGCCACCGCACTATCCGAGGTCACGGTCAGGTCGGCGTTGAAAATGCCCACGGCCTGCGGTTGGGCCAGGACCGACACCGTACAGCTGCTGCCCCATCCGATCATCGGAGTCGAACTGCCACACGGGCTGGTGCCGCTGCTGACATCGAGCGCGAAATTCGTGCTGTCCGACAGAGTCATGGCCGAGACCTGAACCTGCTCGGAAGCCGGATTGAGCCCCAGATTGACGTTGTCGAGCGTCACCTCCTGTGGAGTCGAGGTAGTCCCGGCAACCAGGGTGTTGAACTCCAGAGCCGCCGGGCCGACCTCGAGCAACGGCACCGTCGGCATGGCCAGAACCGCGGCTTGGGCGTCGATCAGACCGGCCCCGGACAGGGCATCCGTGCCGGGACTCTCGATGTCGACGGCGCTGGTGGTAAGCGCATCGCGCGTCTGCTGCGGCGTCAGGACCGGATTCAGCTCTAGGAGCAGGGCCGCCACCGCCGCCCCGTGCGCCGCCGCCGCCGAGGTGCCCGCGAAGTTGGGAAAGGCATCCGCGTCAAAGCCGATATCGACTCCGAAGAAGGTGTTGTTGACCCCCTCGGGAGCCGCCATCTCGGGCTTGAAGCGATCGACCGGCGCGCCTGCCAGCGGCGCGCCGCTGCCGTCGAAGTAGAACGGCAGATTACCGCCTAGCGAGCCCGAGGGCGTGACGTCGATCTGGCCGCCCCCCGGGGGCTCGACTGCACCGCCGGAGTCGATCTCGCCGTAGAAGGCCGCCGCGACCGCATTGGCCGCCGCCGCCGCCGGATGGCCGTAGATCTGGGCCTTGTCGAAGATCCCGGACTCGAACGTATAGCCGCTCTGCACGCTGCAGTCCAGGGCGAAGGTGGCGATGCGGAAGCGGGTGTCGCTCTGGTCGCCACAGTAGTGGTCGACCGCTACATAACCAGTGACCGGCGAACCGGTGTCGTTGGTCCAGTCCAAGAACTCGAAGGGATCCCCGAAGGCGCCGGGGGCGTCGCAGCCCTGGCCGTCGGTGCCGCTGGCGAGAGCGCTGTCCTCGTCGCACGCGCCCGGGGTCGCCGAGGAGCAGAAGTAGAGATCCAGATCGCTGGCCGAGCCCGACCCCAGCATCCCCGCGAACGGCTGGTTCCACTGCAGGACGAGTTCGATCCCGCAGCCGTTGGGGACGGTGATCGCGCCGAAGCGATCGCCACCGCCGAAGTCGTGGAGATCGTCGCCGCTGATCGGGAAGTCCTCATCGTCGGGGACGGCTACATCCAGAAAGGTCTCGTCGGCGCCGAAGGCGCCGTCATTGCCGGCCGCGGAGAAATAGGCGACCCCGCCATCGACGGCTTGCTGGAGCGACTGCGCGACAATGCCGTCCTGAAACATCGGCTCGGCGAAATAGAGCACGTCGTCGACGATCACGTCGGCGCCGCAGTTGACCAGCTCGGTGATGCCGTCGGCGAAGTCCGCTTCATCGCGAAACGCGGTATGGAACAGAATCTCGGCCCCGGGCGCAAGGTCGTGGACGATCTCGGCCAACGCCGCGCCCTCATCCGTCTGCCCGTCGGCGCAACCGGGGCCCGAGTCGCAGTTGTCCAGGAGCCGCACCTGGAGCGGCAGGTCGCCGGTGTCCTGCGGGTTGGAACCGGTGAGCACGGCGTCGCAGCCACTGCCGCTGACCGTGCCGTTGTCAAGCACGGTCGAGGTGAAGGCGAAGCTGTCGGAGAGAATACCGACCCTGGCGCCCTTGCCGGTCAGGCCCCACGCGGCCCGCGCATCGTCGACGTTGACCGAAGCGTCGCCCTGACTGGTTACCGAGCCGCTGCGGGTGATTGCGCCCAACCGCGGATACACCGCCCGCACCTCCGGCAGCGTCGCGACCCGGTCGAGCCATTGCGGATCGCAAAGCCCCGTCACCCGCGCCCAACTCTCGTAGGCTTTCGTCACCCGCACTCCACTGGCCTCGAGCCGGTCGATGACCTCGGGAGTCAGCTCGCTCAAGCGGATCTCGATCTGCGCCAGCTCCTCTTCGAACCGCAGGACCGGAAGTCGCCCGCGGATTCGATCGACGGACCATCCCTGTCGGGCCAGGCTGCGGGCTCGGAGCAGATGACTCGAGATCTTGACGAGATGTGGATTGCCCTGCCAATAGGAGCTCTTCGGGGTCGCGGCGACCTGGGATCGCGCCGGATCCACGGCACAAACCGTCAACGCGACCAAGGCCGCCGCCAATCCGGCGCCGTGCGACAGGGCCGACCGAAGGCTCTTCATCGGACTGGAGAGTCTACCTCTAGAACCTGCTGACACTTGACCGGCGGCCGAGACAAACGCAACGCGATGGGCCCCTGGCAGGACCCATCGCGCCGTCGAAACTGGTGCTCGAGCTAGCCGGCGCTAGCCGCGTGGACCGTCCTTTCGAAATCGCCGTTTGGCAGGCCGAGCTCGACCTTGACCTCGAACTCTTCGGGCACCTGCTCGGCAAGCTCGCAGGTGAAAGCGACCCCGTCACTCGCGGAGCTGCCGTCATCGAGGGTCTCGACCTCGGCACTGCAGGCGGCACCGGCCGCCATCCACTCCAGCTCACCGCGCTGCCGGTACGAAACCGACAGCTCGATGTCGCCGGCGGTGACATTCGCGCCAACGACCGAGAAGCCACCCACCAGAATCGACCGGTCGGCGGTGAGCTGGAAAGTCAGGCCGCGGACTCGCGCCGTGGCTCTATCCTCGGAGCTCTCGCGATCGCTGGAGGAGCCCACATAGGGGACACCGACCGAGCGCACCGAGGAAGGCCTGCTGTCGAGCATCTGCGGACCGAGCTCGGCCGGGGCCTCCAGTTCGGCAATCGCCGTCTCGGCAACCTCCTCGACCCGCAGGTCCGGAGCAGGCTCCTCAGCAATCGGCGGCTTGACCTCAGTCGGCTCAGCGGGCGGCAAGGATGCGGTCTCCTCGAAACCCGCATCGGCCGCGATCGGCTCGGTAGCCGGTGGTGACGCAGCTTCCTCGACCGCCGGTTCGACGACCACCGGCTCCTCAGCGGGCGCCGGCGGGATTTCCGCGGGCGCCGGATCGACCGCGGCGATCGGTTCCGGCGTCGGTGCTGGCGCTGGATTCGGAGGCGGAGTGGTTACCGGGCTCGGGGCCGGCGCCGGGCCGATGTCGTCGCTACGGCCTCTCTTCTTGCCGCGGCACTTAGCCGATAAAGCGGCGATCGCCCTCTGGGCGTGGTGCCAAGCCCACTTGTACTCACTGATGGCCCAGACGTAGTTTCCAGCCTCGGCATGGGCCCGAGCTCTTGCGAGCCAGTACTCCGCCTTGGCAAGCTCCCATTGAGCCTTCCCGCAGCGGCAGTCGCCGTGGCCATAGGCGTCGTCCGACTCACAACCGGCCGAGTCGACAGCGGCCGTGGCCTCGTCGACGCCGATTTGCGCCAGCTGATCGTCAGCCAGGACCAGCTTGTCGATCACCCGGGACACGATTGCAGCATCTTCGGGCGAGAGGCTCGAACCATGGAGGAGATATTTGAGCTTCCATGCAGCGCTCCGCTCAAAGTTGAAGACCCGCCTACCCTTTTTGGGATTAAGGTGACTGTCGTCGACCCAATACTGAGATCTCAGACTCCTCTCGATATCTCTGACCGCCAACCAAATCAGCCAGTTGCCATCTTCGATGTCCTCGAGGAGAACGACTGCCTCCTCTTTGAGCGTCTGCGGCGGCGTCAACTCGCAACTCAGCGCGACGT
>JAAENP010000010.1 GCA_024224155.1 bacterium | reverse complement strand
GGGCGCATTCGGGCTCGTCAGATACAACGGACAATCCCCAACCCAGGGATCGAACAGGCCGCACCGCTTCAGGTACTCGCCGAAAAACGCCGGCTGACCCATCGGGCCCACCGACGCCTCCGGATCCCACTCAACGTGAACCCGGCTCGAAAAAGCCTCAACGGCAAGATCTCGCCGATCGCAAAGATCATCTACCGTCGCGAGCTCACCCAGCGGGGGAACACTCTAATCGAAAAACGGAGTCGCCATGCCATAGGATATCAACGGCTTCGTCGCATTGGCAGAGCTCTAACAGCCCGTTGAATAAGTGGCTCTTTGGGAGCTGTCACTCCCGAATGAGAAGAATGGCCCAGATCAGGAACGCGGCGGCAAGAATCGTCAGGCCGCTTCCCGGGCCGCCCTGAGCCGTCACCATGGCCCCGATGGGCACGAGCAGCAGGAAAATACCGCCGTATCGGCCCGCCACGGCCTCCCGAGGGGTGCCGGCGCCGATGAGTTGGCGCATCAGCAAGGATAGGTTGTGACCGGCGACGTGGAGCAGGTATCGCTTGTGCGCGTTCGCCCGCCCGCGCAGCCAAGTCCGGCGCAGGCCACCGCGGTCCAGGATGTGGGCAAAGGAGCGCTCGACGATCTCCGCGCGCAGCTTGAAGCCCGCGCGGGCAACCCCGGACTTGAGCCGAGCGCGGTTGTTGGTGACCGCGCGCCGCGCCGCCTCGTCGCCGCGCCAGTTGGGCCGGCCCTTCTGCTTGGGCTCGGCGATCCGGGTCTTCCAGGGACCATCGTCCAAGGCCTTCAAGACCGCCCGGGAGTGATAGCCCTTGTCGGCCACGCATTCGGCCGGATCTTCCGGCGTCGGGCCGACGCCGAGGGCTTCGAGCTTCTCTTTCGCCACTGCCAGGGTCTTCTCGAGGGTCTTGGTATCGCCTTGGTCGGCCAGGTGGAGCTCGGCCGCCAACACCGCGCCGCTGTCGAGATCGACCGCATGCTCGGGCTTGTAGGCCAACTGCGTGGTGCCGTCCTTCATCTTGGCGATGCGCGCATCGGGATCGCTCTTGGAAACCCAGTCTGCGTTGGAAAGCTTCTTTCCCTTGCGCGTGCGGTCGATGCGGATGAGATCTTCCGCCGTCGGCGTCTCGATCCCGCTCTCCTCGGCCAGCCGCTTCAGCATCTCGCGATAACCCTCGCCCGTGTCGCGCCGCACGATGTTTCGAAGCGCCGCGTCGGCCTCCATCGTCGAGCCATCCACCCCAAGGCGATCGCCTTGCACCAAGCCGGCCTCGGCGATCAAGGCCAGGACCCAGTCGAACACCGACGCGTGCACCTCGTGGGGCAGCCGCGTGCGGGTCCGCGAAAGCCACGAATGGTCCGGCACACGATCACGGCTCCCGAGCCGCAGGAACTCCCGCAGCGAAAGCGAATCCGAGCAGCGCCACTCCAGCCCGCGCTCCGAGGCGATGCCCTCGAAATAACCCACCAGATGCATGCGGAAGTAACGCCCCGGCGGCACCGAGGGCGCACCCATCTTAGCCGCGTAATAGGGCGCGCACGCCGTCTCGGCAAAACCGTCGAAACCACCCTCGTGCAGAACCCGCTGCAGGCGATCGTAAAACACATGTCCCGGCGAGCGCGGCATCTCAGCCCAGCCCACCATCAAGTCACCCTGACGATCCTTCTGAAATCCCATCGCCATCGGCGAAACCCCCGGCTAAATCACAACACCAAAGAATCGGATCAGGCCGCTTCTGTCCAGTGCAGACTTCGTCAACGGGCTGCTAGGGGCGATGGCATTGGCCAAAGCATCATAGTTCGAGTTTTCCGAATAAGGTTTGGAGTGATCCACGAAGTTGCGATTTAAATCAACGTTGTCCTCATCGGCTCGCCTTAAATGAGCGAAGCCATAGGGGTTGAGAGCGTGGACAATAACGACGCGCTGATCAGCCTTGAGCCATGAAGTCAAGCCGTTACGCAACAGCCCTGTCTGAATGCC
>JAAENP010000009.1 GCA_024224155.1 bacterium | reverse complement strand
TCTGGTGGACGATCACGCCTATCTCGACGACCCCGCGTGGAGGCTGTTCGAAGCGGCTGAGCAGATCGGCGGCTCGGGCGCGGCCGAGGGCGCCTCGAGGCTGGAAGAAGAGCTCTACGGTCCGGTCGAGGCGTGATCGGGCAGACTCTCTTTGTCGATGCTTCGGCCTGGGTCGCGGCCATCGACGCCAGTGACGGTCTGCATGCGCCGGCGCAGCGCTTCTGGGCCGAGTCGCGAGACAGCCGCCGGCGATTCCTCACCAGCTACTACGTGCTCGACGAGACCTGTACCCTCCTGCGCCGTCGGCGCAACGGCCTGAGGATGGCGATCGCCATGCATGAGCTGGTGCAGTCCAGCCGGATCATCGAGGTCGCGAGCATCACCGAAGAGCTGTGCGATCAGGCCTGGGAGCTCTTTGTCGGCTACCACGACAAGGTGCTGTCGTTCACCGATTGCACCTCATTCGCGCTGATGAGGGAGCGCCAGCTGCTCGAAGCCTTCACCTTCGACGACGATTTCCGCCGCGCCGGCTTCATCGTACGGCCGGGAACGTAGTTGGGTGTCGGTCAGCCGAGCGGTTGCATTCAAGTCCGAAAGAGATCGTCGGGCGTGGTCGCCGTGAGAATCTTCTTGAACCACCGGCGCAGCTGGTCTTCTGATGCCTTCGCAATCGAGGCGGCGTAGCGAGGCTCGAGGACGCCGAACTTCTCTTCGGATTGCTCGATCAGAGCCTGGCGCCGACCCTCCAGCAGACCAGATGCTCGGCCCTTCTGAAACCCTTCGGCTTTCCACTTCCGTGGCCACGTCGCCGCGCGTTCCTCCAACATGATCTTTGCCTCCTGAAGGTCTTGAAGCTCGGGGATGTAGGTGCCGGGCAAGCGAGCTTGCAGGATCACCCGGCGGATCCATGTCGTCATGTCCCGGCGCAGCTCTCGCAACTCCGGGTCGTCGAGAACGTCGATCAGTATATCGATAATCCTCCGGATTTCCTCCAGTCCCGAGGACTGTTCCAGCTGGAAGACTCCGGTGACCGGGCCGTCGAGCGGCTCCAGTTCCTCCCGCGGCAGGTGGCCTTCGTCGATCACCAGATACTCGAAGCGGGGCAGGTGCTTCTCGAAGCCCGGCAGCAGCTCGATCAGGTCCGCCACCTGGAGCGGCGCGGTCCACGGCCGGGTGCCGTTGTAGAGCACGATCGGCACCACCGGCGGCAGCTTGCCCGAGCTCGTCAATCGCTTCTTGCGGATCAGATCCTCGAAGAGGAGCATGACGTAGGAGAGCACCCGGATCGCCATGAAGTGAGCGACGCTGGACTGGAACTCGATCAGGATGTAGACGTAGAACCACTCGCCGTTCGGGCGGTAGCGCAGGCGCCAGACCACGTCGCTCTCGCGCTGCTCGAGCTCGTCGCTGACGTAGTGGGCCGGCACCATCTCGAGGGTCGAGAAGTCGAGCCGGCCGACCCAGGACGGGGCGACGTAGCGTCGGATCAAGTCCTTGACCATGATCGCGTGGGAGAAGAGACGGCGGTAGCTGCCGTCGTGGGGTGTGTGCTTCCTCGGCATGGTTCTCGTCCTCCGGTAGTGGCTTGTGGGTCGCGCTTGTCTG
>JAAENP010000008.1 GCA_024224155.1 bacterium | reverse complement strand
CTTTCGAGCGCGCCGAAGAGCAGAGCCAGTTGGTTCGCGGTTCGGTCCAGAATCGAATGATTCGCTACGTGACGGCGATCATGGAATCGAAAGCAGGTATGGAAGTCATCGTTGCATCGCCGACGGCAGGATCGTGTGCAGCCCTGCCGGGCGCCCTTCTGGCAGTGGGTGATGGCCATGAATGGCCGGAAGAGAAGCTGGTTCAGGGCCTTCTCGCATCTGGCTTGATCGGTATCTTCATCGCCGAGGGGGCGACCTTCTCGGCGGAGCTCGGCGGCTGTATGGCCGAATGCGGGTCCGCCTCGGGCATGGCAGCGGCTGGACTGACCGAGATGATGGGGGGCAATCCGGCGGCGGCCCTGTGCGCGGCCTCGGTCGCTCTTCAGAATATGTTCGGCTTGACCTGCGATCCCATCGCCAACCGGGTCGAGGCTCCCTGCCTGGGCAAGAACGCGATGGCCGCGAGCAATGCCGTCAATAGCGCCAACATGGCGCTCGCCGGGTACCAGCACCTGATTCCGCTCGACGAGGTCATCGCGGCAATGGATGAGGTCGGAAGGGCGATGCCGCGGGAATTGTGCTGCACGGCACTCGGTGGACTCTCTACCACGCCGACCTCCAAGGCCCTCGAGTTGACGCTGGACCGTAAGCCCCTTTGCTAGTTTCCAGCTCAGGTCCTGCGCCGCGTAGTCGAACCAGTTCTGGCGCTTCCAGGAGTACCGTTCGGCCCTAGCCGTCGAGCAGGTCGCGGGTGACGTGGCCGATGACCAGGATGCGGCTCGAACGGCCCATGAATCTGTCGCGTTCAGGAGTCGATCAGCCCGAGCAGC
The DNA here is from genome assembly GCA_024224155.1 of bacterium. NCBI lineage: Bacteria > bacterium. The sequence continues at coordinate 369 of JAAENP010000008.1, read as the reverse complement.
CGATCCGCCGGACGGCCGACGACGGCGCGCTCGCCGAGCACCCCGATCGGACGCTGCAGCAGCGTCGGATGCTCGGCCATGTGGGCGACGAGCGCATTGTCCCCCCCGTCGCCGGTCAGGCCCAGCTCCTCGAAGGCGCGGTCGTGGCGACGCAGCACGTCGCGCGGGGCGAGGCCGAGCCTCGCCAAGACGCCGCGCAGCTCGCCCTCGGTGAGCGGCTCCTTCGTGTACTCGCGGTAGCGGTATTCCACCCCGCGCTCGTTGAGCAAGGCGACCGCCTTGCGGCAGGTCCCTCAGGTACGGGTGCAGATCAACTCGAGCATGGTCCCTCCGAGTGATTGAAATGGCGATGCGCTTGTTCGCGAACGT
>JAAENP010000007.1 GCA_024224155.1 bacterium | reverse complement strand
CACAGCTGCAGGCCCTGCTGCAGGAGCCACGCCTCCAGCGGCACCGTCGCCTTGTTCTCGGTCTGGCGAGCCTCGACGGCGTAATCCAGGACGTTGTACTGCATGTTGTCGCTAACAGCGAACAGGTCCTGTCCGTAACGCTGCACCTGCTGCTGCACGCAGTAGAGGCAACCGTCGCCGGCCGCGCTGAACATCTTGTACTTCACATGCTTGGCCGGGGTCCACCATTGCTCGTGCGGGCCCACGCAAGTGTAGCCCGCCTCCGGCGGCTCCGGGTAGGCGTGCTGCCGCGGCCCGTCGCCGCCGCCGTCACCCATGGCGGCGTCGTGTTCGGTCGCCGCCGGCGTCGGATTTCCGTACCACTTGTCCAGCCTCTGCGGGTCGTGCTGGCGGCCGGGAGGCCCTTCTTGGTCACCGACTCTCTGCCACTCCGCACTGCCGCAACTGCCGCGGGTCGAACCCTGGGCAGCGCGGGCATCTTCCTCTTTTACCTTCTTGGTCCCCATGACTGAACAGAAAAGAGCGGAAGGAAGGCGAACGAAAGCTTGAAGACGAAATGGCTCGTCGTTGTTGTTGTTGTTGTTGTCGCTGTTGTCGTTGTTTCATCCTCCCTCCCTGTCCACACTGGAGACCACGGCCCGCGAGGAACTTGGCTCCGCCTGACTGACCGTTGCACACTGGAGACGCACACGCAGGAGACCTGTCCCGGATCGCACTTCCGATCTTTTAGAGGTGTCGTACGTGTGAAGACGGACAAGCTTACGGACAGTTTACGGAAGTTACGGAAAGTTTACGGAAGCTTACGGACAGTTTGCGGAATTTAGTGAAATATTACATGGACAGGAATATTATGTTCCAGGCGCGCGGCCGCTCGGGTCGAACCCTGGCGGCAGCGCCCGCTTTTAGCCCCTTGCTCGCGCGCCCGCCACGGGGGAGGGGGGGGGAGGGAGGGGGCGGTCTTTCGCGGCGGTCCAGGGTTCGACCCGCGACCGTTCGCGAAGCCGCCCGCCCCTAGCTATGTCGGACACGCCCGCCCGGCTGCGCCTCGAGCCTCTGTCCCCGACCTGGATCGGGGAGGCGCTTCCGTTCGTTCCCGAAGAACACTTGCCCCCCCTGCTCGGCGACAACGACGCGGGCGACCGTCGGCACCGAGTCGAGGCCGCCCTTCGCACAGTCTTTCCGGCGGACTCGAGAGAGGCACGAGAACTTGGAGAAGCTCTGGCGAACGCCTTCCCCGAGTTCGCTGCCAGTGCCGGAGCGCCCTTTCACCTGGCGGACGCGTTCTTGCAGCTCCTCTGCTGCTGCGCGCTTTTTCGAAGGGCGGCTGCGCCGGGCTCCGTCCTCCTGTCCGAGTTCCTGGAGTTCTTCGCAGGCGAGGCGGAATTGAGCAAAGCCATGGAAGGGTCGGGAGTTCGAACGAAAAGCTTCGACGTGCGCTACAGCCAGCCGGCCAGGGACTTGCAGGACTTCCTCGCCCCGAAAGGACTACGGTACGCCTTCCTGTCCGTTCTGGCGACCGTGGAGCGCGCGGACACCTGGGTGGGCATCGTGTGTTCGTCGTGGGTCTGGGTGTGCAGGGGCACCACGAAACGAAACGCAGAAACAGACCACCTTTGGGGCGACGAACGCGTGACCTCTGTCCGACAGGGCAACGCTATGGCCGTTCGGGTCGCGGCTCTCTGCCTGCTCGTGACCCTCACAGGAGGGGGCTGGTGTTTGGAGCAACCTTGCACCAGTTTGCTCTGGCGCTTCCCGCCTGTCGCCCAGTTGCTGAACATGACGAGGGCGCAGAGGACGGTCACTCATTTGGGAGCGTTCGGCGCTTCGTCGCCCAAGCCGGTGGCCCTGATGCACACGTCCAAGTGGCCAGAGCAGTTGCGGCGGGGCCGTCCTGCAACCGGTTCCTTCTCAAGCTCGGCTTGCCTCGCCACGGTGGACGCGAAGGGCAGAGTCACGGGAGTGAGGGACGCCCTGAAGGCTTCCCAGAGCTATCCCGAAGAGTTCGGGAGAGCGGCGGCCAGTGCCCGACAGCGCGCGCGGCGCGACAACGAAACGGCTCCCGCCTCCTCCGCTCGATCCCCGTGCCGGGGCAGCGACCGCCGAAGTCGAAGTGGCGGCCGGGGTCCTCGGACTCCACGTCGGACGGCGGTCCGCGGTTCTTCCCGAGGCCGTCGTTCGCGTTCTCCCTCGCCACGGCTGCCCGCCCAGGGTTCGACCCGCGGCGAGGCGGCCTCTCCGGGCTCGACGTCGCAGCGCGCGGTTGCGAACCTGGCCGCGTCCCGGCTAATCGAAGAGCGCGGAACGAGCAGGACTCCTGTGACCGATGGGGATGTCCTGGACATTCTTCGCATGTGGCTCTTCCACCGCAATTGCCACCGCGCCAGTCTCAGTCAGGGGAGTTCCTTTGTGCTCAGCACCTTCTTTGGTTACATCGGCGGCCAGGTCACAAAGGCGACGGGACAGTACCCCAGCGTGCCAGAACTGCTCAACCGCTGGCTCCGCGCGCGGCTCGCGCCAGGCACGCCGTTGCAGGACTTTTGTTGGTCGGCGATCTGTCTGAACAAGAACCTACAGTGCCAGTGCCACCGGGACAAGAACAATTCGGGGCCGTCCGTGCTGGCGGCTTTCGGGCCGTACCGCGAAGGCGGGAACCTGCGCTACCACCCGCAGGACGATGGCCGCGTGGACCTCGGCTTGGCTCAGGCCTTGGAGCCGACCGAAGTCGATCCACGGAGCCATCTCGTTCTCTTCGACGGCGGACGCGCGCACAGCGTCACGCCTTTCGAAGGAGAACGCTACAGCGTCGTGTTCTTCGACTCGCGGGACGGTTCCGGCATGGGCCGCGCGGCGCGAGAGCTTCTGAATCGACTGCGCGCGCGCCCGCGTGCCGGCGACGAGCTCCCGCCGGCTGTGCCGCAACCCCTGCAGTTTTGGCGGCGGCATCCGTCGGGCATTGTCTGTGAACAGTGTTGGATGACCGAAAGAATTCGTCGCGTTTCGTGGTGGAGTCTTCCTTCTCGCTGTCCTGGCGATTGCAATTGCAACACTGAAAAAGGAACCTTGCCCGCCGCGTCGCCACGTACGGACTACGACAGACGACACATCGGTCATTAGGCGCGCTACGGGTAAATTAAATTCAAACAACTCTGTTTGGGGGCTGTTTTCTTGGGCGTTGTTTTTTTCTCCGCGGTTAGGGCGACAAAAAGCGAGGGGAGACAAAAAAAAGGCAGGATTTGTTCCCTTGCCGTTTTTTAAAACCATCTCTGTAAGTGTCTGCACTGTCGCAGCAACAACTCGAGAGAAGGTCCCGAATTCCGACGGAAACCGCGGTTTTTGTTCGCCTAAGCTCTGCTAGTTCTTGGATAAATTAAGGGCGTCGCGAGGAACACAGAACATGGAACGGGGCGCCGTAGAAGTAGAAAGCAGACCTGTATGCGCCACGTCATTGACATGAAGCGCCGGAGCTCCAATCGCAATCGCTTTCCCACGCCCCTCGCGGCAGCCAGCGATGGCGGCGACAGGGCTGGACAAGGACTCCGTGATGCGAGCCTACGAGGACGTGAAACAGGGCAGGGCCGCGGCGACACCCGAGGAGAGGAAAGTAGCCGTCCGCAACGTGAGCCGTCTCGAGAAGGGCGAGCACAACGCGGCCGCGGTCCCTTCGAGCCCGGACAACGTTTTCATGTACATCGCGTTGCGCAGGCTGGCCGGCGACAAGGACGCCGCCCGGGTCAGCGCCCGGAGCCTGAGGAAGTGGACGCAGGAGATCGTGACGGAGGTGGCCTTGACGCAGCGCTACTGGGTTCGACAGAGGGCGGGCTACACGCTTCCCGAGCGCTGCAAAGCCTTCGTCGTGCCCGCGGAGCACCTCGACGTTGACGAAGCGATGCGGCTGTCACTGGCGAGCTGCTTCGTCATTGACAGCTCCTGCCCTAAGGAATGGTTGGGGCCGGGGCTCTCCGAAATCTCAGTGAAAGCGTCCACGCGCTGTTTGCAGCGCGATGGTGGCACCACTCCGGGGCACGGGTCCGGACACCTGTTGCCGCCAACGCCAACGCCGATGATCCAGGACGGCGAAGCGCACAGCGATTCGGAGCCGGCGGACTCTCTGGCGGACTCCGCCTCCAAACGGGCCAGGGTTCGACCCGCGCCCGGGCAGGAGGCGGACGACGCCGCCGCCGCCGAGGCCGCCTCGACCGAGTCCGCTCTCCCGTGGCGGGGCCGCGCTGCCTTG
>JAAENP010000006.1 GCA_024224155.1 bacterium | reverse complement strand
GGCTGCATGGTCAATGGCGCCGGACTGGCGATGGCGACCATGGACATCATCAAGCTCTACGGCTCGGCGCCGGCGAACTTCCTCGATGTCGGCGGTTCGGCGAGCCAGGAGGCGGTGAAGAACGCGTTCCAGATCCTGGTGTCCGACGATAGCGTCAAAGCGGTTCTGATCAACATCTTCGGAGGTATCGCCCGGACCGATCGGATCGCACGCGGCGTCGTCGCGGCGATCGACGAGTTCGGCGATATTCACGTTCCGGTAGTCGTCCGCCTCGAAGGCACGAATGTCGAGGAGGGGCGGCGAGTGCTGCACGAGGCCGACTTCGACTTCGTGGTGGCCGAGCACATGGCCGACGCCGCCGAGAAGGTCGTCGCGGCCGCCGCTTCCTCCAACCAGAACGGAGGTGCCTGATGGCGATCTGGGTCAACGACGATACGCGCCTGGTGGTTCAGGGCATCACCGGCAACGAGGGCAAGTTCCACGCGCTGGGTTGTCGCGATTACGGTACTCGGGTCGTGGCGGGTGTTACTCCGGGCAAGGGTGGCGAGTCGGTCGACGGAATTCCGGTGTTCGACTCGGTTGAAGAGGCTCGGGAAAAGGCGGGCGCCAATGCGTCGGTCATCTTCGTTCCACCCCCGTTCGCCGCCGACGCGATCATGGAATCGGCAGCGGCGGGCATCGAGCTCGTGGTCTGCATTACCGAGGGCGTTCCGGTTCGCGACATGCTCGCGGTAAAGGACTTCCTGCCCGATCATCCGACCCGCCTGGTGGGACCCAACTGTCCCGGCGTGATCTCGCCGGGGATGGCCAAGATCGGCATCATGCCCGGGCACATTCACCTTCAGGGCAAGGTCGGTGTGATCAGCCGGTCGGGGACCCTCACCTATGAGGCGGTCTGGCAGCTCACCAACCTCGGGCTTGGACAGTCGACTTGCGTCGGCATCGGCGGCGATCCGATCAACGGCACCAGTTTCATCGATGCTCTGAGTGCGTTCCGGGACGATCCGGATACTCGGGGCGTGGTGCTGATCGGCGAGATCGGGGGCTCGGCCGAGGAGGAGGCGGGAGCCTGGGTGGCTGAGAACTTCGACCGCCCGGTGGTCGGGTTTATCGCCGGTCGGACGGCGCCCCCCGGGCGTCGAATGGGGCACGCCGGTGCGATCGTCTCGGGGGGCAAGGGCACGGCCGCCGAGAAGATCGCCTCGCTGCGTGAGTCGGGCATCACCGTGGTCGAGTCGCCGGCCGAGATCGGTACGGCGATGCAGAAGGCCCTTGCCGGCTAGGTTCTGAATCGCTGAACGTGAGCGAACCCGATGCTTGCGCGTAGCAACAGGCTCGACGGCGACGGCTGGCTGGCGTTGATCGGTGGTGGCGAGTTCAGCTTTGGTGAGACTCGCGCAGCCGATGCCGCGTGGCTGGAGAAGACGCCCGCCGGCCCGGTGGCGTTCATGCCCACCGCGAGCGGTTCGGCCGACTACGCCGCTCATTTCTCGACCTACGTCACGGAAGCACTGGGCCGCGAGGCGACCACCGTGCCGATCTACCGGGCCAGGGATGCTCGAAGGCGCAAGAATCTGGACCGGATCAGCGAGGCCGGCGCCGTCTACATCGGTGGCGGAATCGCCGATGCCCTGCTCGAGGTTCTTGCGGATTCCCCCGCCCGGGAGGCTCTGGAGAAGAAGATCAACGACGGCGGGATGGTGGTTGCTATCGCCGCCGCGGCGCAAGCGCTATCGGCTCGCTGCCGCAGCCTCACCGGGCGAGAGGCGCTGACCGGTCTGGCCTGGCTGCCGGGGACCGCGGTCGAAGTGAATTTCGATCCGGCGCACGATCGAAGGCTCCGCGAGCTTCTGGAAGCGCCGGGGATGAAGTGGGGGATCGGCCTGCCCAGCGGTTCGGCGGTGCTCTTCGGGCCGGACGGAAGGCTCGAAACCTCGGGCCCGGTCATGATTCTGGAAGAGCCCGAAGGCGATTGGAAGTTGCTTCGGGAAGGGGGACACAATACGTAATACAGAGACGTCTGTCCTGTAGCGGAAGCCCACTTGAGTTCTGCTAGACAAATGGAGTGATCAATGGAAACGACCTTGGCGATTATCAAACCCGACAGCGTCGCCGCCGGCAACGCCGGCGGTATCCTTGCGCACCTCGAGCGGGAGGGGTTCAAGATCCTGGCGATCAAGAAACTGAACCTGAGCGAAGCCCAAGCCCGGGCGTTCTACGAGGTGCACAAGGAGCGCCCCTTTTACGACAGCCTGGTCGAGTTCATGACCAGTGGACCGGCGATGCCGATCGCGCTCGCGCGCGAGAACGCGGTCAGGTACCTACGTGAGGTCATGGGTGCAACCAATCCGGAGGAGGCCGACGCCGGGACGATACGCGCGCTGTTTGCGACGTCCATCGAGAAGAACGCGATTCACGGCAGCGACTCGCCGGAGAACGCGGCGCTCGAGTTGAGCTTTTTCTTTTCGCGAGCCGAGCTGCTCGCGGCCGGGAGCTGAGGTAGCCATGTATCGTGCTCCAAACGGCGCTCCCGTGAGCGCTGTCGCGGAAGACCTCCAGGGGCGAAAGCTGGGCCGCTTCTGCCGCGGCTGCGGCGGTATCTATCCCCCTTACCGCAATCGTCACGTCGGTAAGTCCCTGAACGGGCGTGACCATGTCTCTCCGCCCTGCCTCCATGAGGGCGAGGCCTTCGATGCCGGCGCGGACTGGTGGGAGGACGCGGTTCAGGTCTTGGTCTTAGGGTCCCCTTCGGATTAGATCATCGCCTTGGAACCCACGTCCGGATGCTCTCGGACGAACGCGACCAGATGAGGCATGTAGGCGTCGAGCCTCGGTACCTCGATCCCCGTGCCTTCCAGGTCCCGAATCGTGTTGTCGGTGGTGTAGTGGGTCGGGTGCGCGAAGTAGTCGATGGCCGCCGAGGGGATCTGCATGAGCCATTGGGCGCCGGGCAGGTAGTCGAGGGCCGCCTTGGCCACGGTACGCATGGAAGGAATCTTCAGGACTCGGCGTCTGGTGGCGTCCCCGACCAGATCGATCAGCTCGTCGACGGTGAGGGGTTTGGGATCGGCTAGCTGGTAGACCTCGCCCAGCGAAACGCTCTGGCCACTGAGATACGCGATGGCGTCGATTACGAAGTCCCTCGGCACCAGATTGACGCGCACCGCGGTGGGGTCGCCGACCACGGGCAGGACCGCGAGCGCCGGTTGTCGAAGCAGCCAGCGAATGACGAAGTAGGGTCCATCGTACTTCTGGGTGGCTCCGGTCTCGCTATCGCCGACCACTACGGCAGGGCGGTAGATGGTCGCGGGCAGGCCGGCATCCATTCTGGCCTGCACTTCGATTTCCGCCAGGAATTTGGTTTCTTCGTAGTAGTTGTTGAAGTCCTGGCCGAGATCGAGGTCGCCTTCGCGGAAGATGCCGGCGTAACGCCCGCTGACATAGCAGGTAGAGACGTACTGGAAGCGTTCGAGTTGCGGGCATTGCTCCGCAAAGTCGAGCATGTGACGGGTTCCGTCCACGTTGATACGAACGGCAACGGGGCGCCGGACCATCAGGTCATAGACGGCGGCCAGGTGAAAGATCTCGGACACGTCTTCGGCCAGGTCCGCTGGGTTTTCGAGCCCGAGTCCGGCCTCGGTGATATCGCCGCAGACGAGATCGATCCTGCCCGCCAATTCCCGGTGGCTCCCGGTGAGATCGGCGACTCTTTGTTCGGCGAGGTCCACGAACTTGGGTTGCACCAGGCAGACCGCGCGATCCTTGTCTCGGCGTTCGAGGACTCGGGGCAAGAGCTCGGAGCCCAGGAAACCGGGAAAGCCGGTGAAGAAGACCGTAGCCATGTGATTTCTCCCTTCTAGCCTTCTCAGGCGAGCCTCTCGCGCTAGTCTAACGGCAATTCGTAGGAGGAGGTATGTGATGTCGAAACTCAGAGTGCGATTCCCAGGCTCCCTGGGAGCGGAGCTGGCGGCCCATCTCGAGCGCCCACCTTTCGAGCCGCGCGGGCTGGCCCTGGTCGCGCATTGCTTTACCTGTTCAAAAGACGCCAAGGGAGTGGTTCGGATCGCGCGAGCGCTGGTCGACGAGGGGTTCGCGGTGTTCCGGTTCGACTTCACCGGCGTCGGGGAAAGCGCGGGCGACTTTGCAGATACCAACTTCTCGACGAATCTCGACGATCTCGTCGCGGCGGCCGACTATTTGCGCCGCGAATACCGCGCGCCGGATCTGCTCGTGGGCCATAGCCTGGGCGGGGCCGCGGTCTTGGCGGGAGCCTCCAGGATCCCGGAGGCGCGAGCGGTGGCAACGCTGGCCGCTCCGAGCGACACGCGCCATCTCGAGCACAGTCTCCTTCATATGGCCCCCGAGCTTGCCCATCAGGAAGAGGTAGAAGTCGACGTCGTCGGCCGATCGGTTCGGATCGGACGGCATCTGCTCGACGACCTGGCCGCGACCGATCTCGAAGCGGCGATCCAGGATCTGGGTATGCCGCTCATGATCTTCCATTCGCCGCAGGACGAGATTGTCTCGATCGACCATGCGCGCAAGATCTACCAGGCTGCCCGTCACCCCAAGAGCTTTGTCTCGCTGGACGCCGCCGATCATCTGCTGTTGGCGCGCGAGTCGGACGCGCTCTACGTGGGCAAGGTGCTGGCAGCCTGGGCCGCCCATTACATGGAGGAGGTGGTCTCACCGGCGCTCGAGGCGGGCGAAGGAGAGGTGATCGTCGAGAGCGGAGACTCGGGCTTCTTCAATCGGGCATTCGCGGGGTCGCACCAGCTCCTCGCCGACGAGCCACGCTCGGTGGGGGGCACCGATCGCGGGCCGACCCCGTACGGCTTGCTTCTGGCCGCCCTGGGGGCGTGCAAGTCGATGACGCTGCGGATGTATGCCGAGCGCAAGAAATGGCCTCTCGAGCGCGTATCGGTTCGACTCGAGCACGAGAAGATCCATGCCCAGGATTGCAGCGAATGCGAGAGCGAGGAGGGCCGCGTGGACCGAATTCAAGCGGTACTCCGAGTGACCGGGGATCTCTCGGAAGGGCAGCGTCAGCGCCTTCTGGAGATCGCCGACCGCTGTCCCGTGCATCGGACCCTGACCTCGGAGACCGTGATCTCGACGGAACTCGAACCTGAAGCGTAAGGGGAAACGGCGAGGGGACCTCGGGGACACCATTCCTTGGTGTCCCCTCCCGACTGGTTCTCGAAGCCTCTGAGTCTCTGCGGCAGTCGAGCTGCGCTTGCCCTCGAGCGAAGCGAAGGGTGTCGACCGAAGAGTAGGACGGTCGACCTCAGCTCGACCGTTGCAGCATGGGTGACTTTGCTGAATGGTCATCCGCGCGGTGTCCACTGGAAAGGACGGTTCTGAGGCCCGGCGGGCCAAAGGGGAACCCCAGCTCGAGGGTGTCCCTCATGGCACCCATCGTGAAGAGAGGGGTGCAGGAGGTGCCGAGAATGAAGAAAACCCTGATCACGCTCGCAATCATCGGCCTGGCGCCGATGCTCGTCGCTCCAGCTGCCGAGGCGGGAGTCTTTTCGGTCGGTTTTTCCTTCAACGTCGGGGGCCTCTTCTTCGACCTGGGCTTAGGCGGCCCGCACTACTCGGCCCACGCCGGTCACCACGTTTATCGCGTCAACGAGCCGTTTCACTACCGCGGCTATCGATGCCACTCCGGTTGCTACCGGGCCGGTGGCTACAGCTACCATCACGCGAACTGTCCGGCGGTTGCCTATCACTTCCGCACCCACCGGTTTGATCCCTACGTCTCGTATCCGAGCTTCTTTGCGCCGCGGACCTACGGCCACTACAGCTACTACAACTACGGCCGCTACGGCCACCACGGCCGCCAATACGACCACTATCGATACGACCGCTATCGATACAAGAACGACCGCTACCGCGGCCAGAGGTACTATCGGGATCACCGGCGCGATTACCGGCCGAGGCACCATAACCACCGCGGTCACGGCAGCCGCTACCGCTCCGACGATCGACGGCGCGACCGTTCGCACTTCTACGATCGCGATCGCCGGGACCGTCGAGATGGCCGGGGACGAGGAGCTTACTCGACGCGCCCTCCCGCACAGAGGCGGGACGCCTATCGAGACCGGGGCGATGATCGGAACCGGGAGCGCGGGCGGCACGACGCACGTCGAGCCCGGCCGAGAGATCGGGACTAGTCGTGGGTCCGGGTTAGACCCTCGAAGGTTGGTGACGCGGCTCAAAAGGAGGGCCGGGTACCTCCCGAAGCGAGTATGCCGCGAGCGGAAGGAGGTCACCGGCGGCCTGCTAGGTCGCAATTCGACGCACGCTCTTGTAATGTCCGGGGGTGAGCGCACGGGAGCTTCCGGAACCTCGGATCGTTCCTCGACCCGAGCATCAGCTGTCGCGGTCCCGGATCCACGACGATGCTCTCAAGGTCCTCAACCGCCTGAATCGGTCCGGGTTCAAGGGCTTTCTGGTGGGCGGCAGCGTCCGGGACCATCTGCTCGATCGGACGCCGAAGGACTACGACATCGCCACTGTTGTTCGGCGCTATCGGGTCCGCAGGGTCTTCCGGTACTCGCGCATCAGCGGCCGGCGCGTTC